>JALXDW010000320.1:5503-16273 GCA_027070385.1 Chromatiales bacterium | reverse complement strand
GGTAGTACTCGTAACGGTCGTGATTCCCAGTCGAAGCGATTAGGTGTTAAATGTTTCGGTGGTGAAACAGTATCAGCCGGTAGCATTATCATTCGCCAGCGTGGGACAAAAGTTCACCCGGGTGTGAATGTAGGTCGCGGTGGAGATGACACATTATTTGCAAAAATTGACGGTACGGTTCAATTTGAAATTAAAGGTCCTAAACGACGCAAGCAAGTGAGTATTATTGCAGCGGCGTAAGATTTTTAAATCTATCTATTTTCAAAGAACCTCGTCATTGACGGGGTTTTTTGTTATTAGCCCGTACAAATGCGATGAAGCACCTGAATAAAATATTGTTTGGTTAAAATTAGGTATATGTAATGAAATTTGTAGACGAAGCCGTCATTAAAGTCAAAGCCGGCAAAGGTGGTAATGGTGCGGCTACGTTTCGTCGTGAAAAATACATTGAGTTTGGTGGCCCTGACGGTGGTGATGGCGGTGATGGCGGTGACGTGATTGTGCAGGGGGATGTAAACCTGAATACGCTAGCCGATTTTCGTTTTGTGCGACACTATCAGGCAGAAAAAGGCCGTCCCGGTGCAAGGCGTAAAATGACCGGGCGTGGTGGCGAGGATAAAATTATTCGTGTGCCACTGGGAACGCAAATTTATGATGAAGACACCAATGAACTGATCGGTGATATGGTTAAAGATGGACAACGGCTGATTGTAGCTAAAGGTGGTGAGCACGGTATTGGTAATGTCCATTTTAAAAGCAGCACCAATCGGGCACCACGTCAATTTACCCCGGGTACCGAAGGGGAAGAACGTAGCATACGTTTGGAACTTAAAGTACTTGCCGATGTGGGTTTGTTAGGTTTACCCAATGCCGGCAAGTCTACTTTTATTCGAGCCGTTTCTGCTGCAAAACCCAAAGTTGCGGATTATCCATTTACAACATTGCACCCGAATCTGGGCGTTGTGAGTGTTGAAGAACATCGCAGTTTTGTGATTGCGGATATTCCCGGTATTATCGAAGGAGCCGCAGAAGGTGCCGGTTTAGGTATTACCTTTTTAAAACATATTTCGCGAACACGATTATTGCTGCATATTGTTGATACGGTGCCGTTTGATCATGAAGTGGATCCAGTGGAGAGTGTTCGGGTTATTGAGAATGAACTGGATAAGTACGGGCAGGATTTATCCCATTACACTCGCTGGCTGGTATTAAATAAAATTGATTTAATTCCGGAAGATACTCAACAGGAATATTGCGATGATATTCTTAAACGGTTAAATTGGAACGGACCTGTTTATAAAATATCCGCAATCAATAAACAGGGTACGCAAGCACTGTGTTTTGATATTATGGCGCATGTTGAAGAACAACTGGCTCTGAATGTGGAAGAAGAAAATAAAACAGAAGAAAACGGCTCACTGTAAGTTGTTATCCTCGCGAAGCTGTTAATAACTAAAATGCAAAATACGCAGACTCATTATCGCAAACAACTGACAGCATCACGTCGCTGGGTGATTAAAATTGGCAGTGCCCTGTTGACCAATGATGGTGCCGGTTTAAACAAAGCAAATATAAAAGCATGGGTAGAACAAATTGTGCAGCTACGTCAGGCCGGGCTTGAAATTGTTCTGGTTTCATCGGGTGCGGTCGCAGAAGGAATGAGCCGTTTAGGTATTACAGAGCGACCGACTGCTGTGCATGAGTTGCAGGCTGCGGCTGCGGTGGGGCAAATGGGGTTGGTGCAGGCTTATGAGTCTGAATTCAGTCAGTACCATTTACACACGGCACAGGTGTTACTTACCCATGACGATTTATCCAATCGTCAGCGTTACCTTAATGCGCGCAGCACTATTCGTAGTTTACTCGCACTGAATGTTATCCCGATTATTAATGAAAATGACACTGTAGTAACTGATGAAATTCGTTTTGGTGATAACGATACACTGGCCGCATTGGTAGCAAACTTAATTGAAGCGGATCATTTAATTATATTAACCGACCAAGAAGGTTTGTTTGATAAGAATCCCCGTAACCATAGTGATGCAAAAATTATTCAGCAAGCCAATGTAACGGATAACACGCTTGATACCATGGTGGAGTCTGCGGGAGGTAAATTTGGCAGTGGTGGCATGCTTACAAAATTACGTGCCGCGCGGCTGGCAGCGCGCTCTGGTACCCATACAGTGATTGCCAGTGGCCGTGATGCTAAAAACCTGACAAAGATTTATGCTGCTGAGAATATTGGCAGCTTGTTATTCACCGAAAATAAAGCCGACAGTGCGCATAAACAATGGTTGGCCGGTCATCTGCAAATGCGAGGCACTTTAACGATTGATGAAGGTGCTGAAAAAGTACTAAATCAATCGGGCAGCAGTTTGCTTTCAGTGGGTATTAAAAGTGTTAACGGCCAGTTTAACCGTGGAGAGATGGTCTCCTGCGTTTCGTTAACCGGTAAGCAAATTGCCTGTGGTCTGGTTAACTATAATGCTGATGAAATTCGTCGGCTTATTGGTCAGCCCAGTCATAGAATAAAAGATATTCTGGGTTATATTAATGAAGATGAAATTATCCATCGGGATAATCTTGTTTTAGTTTAATGTATTAACCCCGATGGATATTGATAAAAGCACACTGTCATTGTGAACAATAGTGCGGCAACCTACCCTTTAATATCCTGTTTCAACAGGATTGTCTGGCTATTGCTCGCAATGAGCTTATCTTTTAGTTAATCCAGAACCAGTTAATCCAGAACGGGTGACACGCTCACATTCAATTTAATTCTACGTCCTGGATGGTAAGGCATACGGGTTGTGAAGATGCGACCGCGGAATTTATAACTGACTTCGTAACCATCCACTTGTTTTCGGGTTTCACTCACATTCTGTACTTCGCAACGTCGCTCATAACCGACATGTTGTTCTGAATAGGCATGTTTATCTGCAAAACTACTGCCAATTTGTGAGCCTATCAATGCACCCACAACGGCACGGGCTTTACGGGATTTTCCATGGCCGATATTGTTACCGATAACGCCACCAATTAAACCACCTAATAACATTCTGCCACTACGGTCACCGTCATGATAGTCTGTGTAAGTCACTCGTTCTTTATAGCAATGTTCGGTTGGTGTGTTGATGGTGACATATTTGAAAATGGGCTGCACACTGATAACTTTCGCTTTAACAGTAAAGTCATTAAATTCGGACACATTTGCTGTGTCGTTATAATGTTTTGCCTGAGCTAAAGGCATTGCTGCGATCATGGTTGCCAGGCCTGCTATCATCATGTTTTTAGTTGTGCTTTTCATCATCGGTCTCCTGTTCATTGCTGGACTTGTTTTAAGCGATGGGGACAGTTTATGGATGTGATGCTGAATACAAGCTGAATCATGAGTCATTTATTTGATAAGTTGCAAGTTATTGAAATTAATTGTGAAAATGGAAACAAGATGAGAATTTTGCTGTTATCTGCTTACAGTGCGCAAAGTCACCAACGGTGGTGCGATAGCCTGATAGCAATGTTTCCCGAACATGACTGGCAAATATTGACGCTCCCCGCCCGGTATTTTAACTGGCGGATCCGGGGGAATGCCTTGAGTTGGGGGCTCGGTCAGCGTTCTGTTTTAGAAGCTCAATACGATCTTGTCGTAGCAACTTCCATGGTTGATTGCGCCACGTTACGGGGTCTGGTGCCTAATCTGGCAGTGATACCCTGGGTCATTTATTTTCATGAAAATCAGTTTGAATATCCCGTCAGTCAGGGGCGGGATCACATTGAACCGAAAATGGTGAGCCTGTATAACGCTTTGTGTGCCAGCAAACTGGTTTTTAATACAGAGTATAATTATCAGAGCTTTATTGCCGGGTTGGAACAATTTTTAAAGAAAATGCCGGATGGTGTGCCTGAAAATACACTGGAGGTTATTAGTAAAAAACATCAGCTGCTTCCTGTTCCCGTTCACTTCCCTGAAATAAACAGGCAACGGGTAAAAACAAATACTGCCCCTGTTATGGTATGGAACCATCGCTGGGAATACGATAAAGGACCAGAGCAGCTTTATCATGTCTTGCAGGTGTTACGGCAGCGTGGTTTTTTATTTAAAATGCATCTTATTGGTCAGCAATTCAGAACCGTGCCGGATCTGTTTTTGAAAATTAAAAATGAATTTTCTGATGAACTATTAAGCTATGGTTTTATTGAATCTAAAGATGAATACCAAACTATTTTGCAGCAATCGGATTTTGTTTTATCAACAGCCGTACATGACTTTCAGGGACTGGCGGTATTAGAAGCGGTGGCAGCAGGTTGTATCCCGGTGGTGCCTGACCGGCTGGCTTATAAAGAAATTTTTCCTGAACAATATCGGTATAGTTCAGAACCCAGCTGCCAGCAAACCGAAGCAAATAATATGGCAGATAAAATTATTTATTTAGCAACTGGAGAAAAAGCGACTATGTGTGATATTGATATTAACCGTTTCAGTATTACGCATTTAAAAGCAGCGTATTCGAAGATTTTATTTTCGAGTTAACACAAATTCCTGTAAACCACTCCGCATTAGAACCGAACGGGCATACCTGAAATTGGGCATATATTTATTAATGGCCAGTGGGGTCAGTGGTGTATGTCGTATGGTTTTATTGGTAGTGACAGCATGTTGAATCTGACAGGCATCGAGTATTTTAAATACAGCAGGATGTATTGGGCGATTTTCTGAAGTAAATAGAAAGCCATGGATTAATGTTTTATTAGAACAAAATTGCAATAAGTGGTCATGAATGAAAGGCAATATTTTTGGATTGATAAAATTAAAACTGTCCCAGCATAATACAAGATCGTATTGCTTACCGGTATTCGGTATTATTTTCTCCAAAGCGGCATGTAAACTTTGATTGGGGCTGTCTTCATCAGGCCATGTCAGGTTTGTTAAGGAATCAATACAATCAGCAATGGTTAGATAGCCAGCGTGTTGTGAATAAAAATTAAAGCTGTCTGGCTGAGCAGAACCAAGATCCAGTATTTCAGGTTTACGTGCACAGGTTGTATCCTGTTGGTGAAAGGTTTCCCATATTGAATCAAATATTCGGGTCTTCAGGGGCTCTGCATTATCTGAATAGTAATCAGATAATGCAGGTTGTAGCTGGGGAAACATGAGTGAAGTACTCAGGCACGTTTAAGCTGGTTGTCTTGTATATTTTGTCGGGTTTTTTCGTGTTTGGTTTCACTCATATCGATACTGCCTTTAAATTTGGCACCATCTTCAAGTGATACACGGGGTGAAAAAATATTGCCCTGTACTTTTCCTGTTTTACTAATGTGTACGCGTTCCTTGCCGTGCAATTCCCCGGTAAGAGAGCCGTTTACAATAATGGTTTGTGCGAAGACATCGGCTTTAATCTTGCCATTATTACCAATAATAAGCTGGTTACCTTTTAAATCAATGGTACCTTCAACCTGGCCATCTATAATCAGGCCTTCTTCACCGGTGAGTTCACCTTTAAAATGAATGGATGGGCCAATGGATGCGAGTTGATTGCTGCCCTGGGTATTTTTAACTGGCGCGTCCTGTTTTAATACCTGTCTGGATTCGGGTTTGCTTTCAATGTTTTTAGTAAATTTATCACTGACATTTTTTTTCATTTCATTAATATCAAACATTCCATATTCTCCGCAGTAAATTGCTTAAATTAGAAAGGGATCACTTTTTATAATCGTTATCAAGTGATGGAACATGGATATTATAGTGCGTGCTGATGAAATAATGCGCAGTGGTTCTCAAGTCGGTAAGGGGCTTCAGAAATTCAGCAGTTGATCGTGCCGGCTTTCATCTTCGGGTAAAATTCGTTCCTGGATAACGCGCCATTTACCGTCCGGTTCTTTTTCGATAACCACTTCGATACCTTGGGCACTAACAGTATTGTCTGTTGCTTCTACGGTTTCATAAGTTTTAAACATAATACGGTTGTTTGTATTAACGCGTAGTTTAAACCCGGTATAACTTATTTGTTTTATCAAATTGTTTTCAAATTCATGTTTGCACTGGTTGGCCCAGTCATCATAACCAATGTTGTCAAAGCCGGGGATACCCGTCAGGTTGACTTTTCGGGATATCAAATCAAGGTGGGCATCTAAATCTTTATCAGCGACGGTTTTAATAATATTATTTAACCAGTCTTTAGCAATTTGTTCAGCCTTGTTTTTATCTTCGGACATTGAGTGCAACCTTTTAAAATTAATAGGCTGGAAGTATAGTCTTTTCTACAATATAAATCATATTGGAGTGATTGAGAGAGGAACAGAATACTGGATAATAAATAAGGGTTTAGGGCTTCAGGCTTTTAATTTTGTTTCAACATTGATCACGCTTTGAATAAAAACATCAAGACTGACCTCGGCCTGTTGTTTTGAATCGAAAGGGCCATGATCAATCCCTTCTCTGGAGGCAAAATACCATTTTGTTTCAACATTGAAGAATCGACCAGACCTGAACGGAATTACCCCTGATTCACCTTTTCGTAATATTTCCATGTGTAAGCCCTTTACTGCCGTTGGTAATAGCCCAATGAATAACGTTATATATAGGTGAGGCTGGCTTTATTGTAAAGTGATATGCTGGTTGACAAGATAAGTGGTGCAGATTAACCGACTAAATTGCCTGCTTTTCTAATTCAGTACAATGTATAACCACCAGGAGCGATAAACATGGGCAAAACATCGTTACCAACAGAAAAAGAAGCATTACCTGGCCGTGATGAAGCCATTGAAGATAATGTTCATTTTTCAAAAAAACACGCTGTATTAGCAACAACACTAGTGGCACCTTTCCCAGAGGCAATGCATCATGCAATGTTTGGGCTGGGCTGTTTCTGGGGAGCTGAGCGAAAATTCTGGCAACTTGAGGGAGTTTATTCCACAGCGGTGGGTTATGCTGCCGGGATAACCCCCAACCCGACTTACCAGGAAGTGTGTTCAGGTTTAACCGGGCACAATGAAGTGGTACGCGTTATATATAACCCTGAAATTATTTCATACGAAGCATTGCTTAAAACGTTCTGGGAATCGCATAACCCAACACAAGGTATGCGCCAGGGGAATGATCGTGGCACACAGTATCGTAGTGGTATTTACTGTTATACCAATGAGCAGAAGAAAATAGCCCTGGCAGCAAAACAAAAATTTCAATCGTTGTTACAACAAAAGGGTCTGGGTGAAATTACAACTGAAATTATTGATGCCCCCACTTTTTACTATGCGGAAGACTATCACCAACAATACCTGGCAAAAAATCCAAATGGTTACTGTGGTTTGGGTGGGTTGAATATTAACTATGTTCTTTGACAAGGATATTTAAAATGGACTATCAACATATTATTGATTTCTGGTTTGATAAAAAAAATAGGCCACTCTGGTTTAAATCAACGGCTGACTTTGATAAACAGCTAAAAGAAAACTACCTGAAAGTTTATACCGATGCGAAGAATTTAAAATTAAAAGCGTGGCAAAGCGAACCACTCGGTGCCTTGGCTCTGGTGATTATTCTCGATCAGTTTCCCTTAAATATGTTTCGTGGTCAGGCAGTAAGTTTTGAAACCGAAACGTTATCACGAGAAATTGCAGAACGGGCGATCTCTCAGGGTTTTGATGCAGACCTGTCTACTGAGCAAAAGGCCTTTTTATATATGCCCTATATGCACAGCGAAAACTTGGCAGATCAGGAACAGTCTTTAATTTTATTCAACCAGGAAGGCTTGGAAAATAATTACCGATTTGCCAAACATCATTATGAAATTATTAAACAGTTTGGGCGGTTTCCACACAGGAATAAGATTCTGGGTCGGGAAAATACCAAGGCTGAAACAGAATACCTGAATTCAGACAAGGCCTTTCTGGGGTAGCCCGGAGAAATATTTTATTCCTGAATAGTGATTATTACTTTGCGGTGAAAGCTGGAAGTGCGATGTTCCCATAGATAAACGCCCTGCCATGTTCCTAATGCACAACGCCCGCTACTAATGGGAATTGTCAGGCTACTTGCAGTAAGAATGGTTCTAACATGGGCAGACATATCATCCGGGCCTTCGTCAGTGTGTAAAAACATCGGGTCGCCATCGGGGGCTATTTTGGCCATAAAGGTTTCCAGATCATCCCGAACTTGCGGGTCAGCATTTTCACAGAGCATCAAAGACGCACTGGTGTGTTGTACAAAGATGTTGCACAGGCCGGTTGTTACATTGGAATCGTTAACAATTTTTTGTATTTCATGCGTTATATTGTAACTGCCACGGCCGCTGGTATTTATCGATAAATGTATTTGTTTCATTATTTATATTCACTAGATTATTCTTTACGCGAATATATACGATTTATTTAAGTTAATGAATAGGTTAAATCGTGTATTAAAAAAATAATCACATTTTCCTGGTACCTTCTGAACCATGAAAACTAATAAGTCTCTTATGTAAATAAATAATTATAAGCAGTAAAATAATAGCTAATTGTTTCAGCATGTTATTATAGAGATTTCTCTTCTCACTACTGTGCGGAGTTTGGCCATTTTTTAAACATTACCAAGAGATTTTATGAACAGATTTTTAATTTGATACCCGTTTTTATTGAAATCATCTCTTTGGATGTAGTAAGGTAATCATTAACAAAAAGCATAAATCTTTGATTGTTGGAAAAAGTAACCGCAATCAACGATAAAAATAATTTTTGGTCAACATCCCCAGGCCAATTTAAAAGAAAATTAAAATAATTAGAGTACTCCTGGTAATTGGGTATAAAACCTGATGTGGGATAACTGTGTCTGCAATCAAAGTGATGGGGTCTGTATGAATATAATAATA
The DNA here is from genome assembly GCA_027070385.1 of Chromatiales bacterium. Taxonomy (GTDB): domain Bacteria; phylum Pseudomonadota; class Gammaproteobacteria; order UBA6429; family Thiohalophilaceae; genus SZUA-37. Next base: position 7,427 of record JALXDW010000320.1, on the reverse strand, counting down.
AGTATTATTGCTTCAGTTTCAATTTTTTTATTACCGGTGATCTCATATGCCGGTTCTGAAATACGTGACTATTACAATGAACCAGGAATTAATCCGTATAAAAGTATTAGTGAACATCCTAATGAAAGTATCAGTATCTTTAATGGCTCATTGGCGTTGTCCCATACTGATATTGTAGTACCTGGCAATGGTGGGTTAGACATTAAGATTAACCGATTTTATAATGGACCAATATCCTCAACACCGCTTAACTCCCCTTATGGGTTTGGTTGGACCATGCATTTTGGTCGAATCGTAGTACCTGCTAGCGGTTCGCAATCAGATGTCTTTGCTAAGTTATGTCAATCTTCGTTAGCTGTAGATAAGTTAACAAGTGCGGATAATCCTTCTGTTGAATTTGCCGATGGTGCACGTGAAATATTATTTTTAGACAATTTGGTCTACTCGCCAGTGCCTCAACTTATAACAAAATCTCGAATTAAGGCTGAATGCTTTCCTGAAGGCGCGCCAAATAAAAATGGCGCAATGGGTATGATTGTAACATCTACTGATGGTACACGTTATACCATGAATGAGTTTGATCAAATTTCGAATGATAGTGGCAGATCATTTTTTAATTTCTTTTATACAACCCGAATTGAAGATGTCAATGGTAATTGGATTAATATTAAATATAAACGTACCAGTGGTCAAAAAGTCATTGATAGAATCACGACAAATGATGGACGTTTAATTCAATACAGCTATATTAATGAAGATCGGGCTCAATTAGGATTATCAAGTATTAAAGTTGTGAATAATGATGGTACACCAAATCAAACATGGAATTATAAATATGATTCCTACTTTAATTATATTTTACTTGAAAAAGTTATCCGTCCAGATGGTAGTGAATGGGAGTATGAGTACGATGAATCAACATCAATATCTTTGCTGCCACTTCTTGATGAAATTAAATATCCATGGGGAAGTGAAATCAAGTACACGTATAAACTACACGATTTTATTCCAGGTTTAGGTATTTCAAGAAAACCAGTTATTGCTACCAAAAGAGTAGAAGATGAAATAATAAAAAATGGTATAGCTACAACTATTACTGGTATTTGGACATTTGATTATTCTCAAGGCATTGACTTAAATAGGAATGGTATTGTTGATGATGGTGAATACGATAAAACTACAGTAACGACACCAACTGCTATTTATACTTATGAGCATATAGGTATATTTACATCAGCAGCAACTAAAAATTTGTGGGCTACTGGATTGCCTGTTTATGTAACAGTTAAAGATAAGCAAGGTAAACTTTTACAACGCACCACAAGTTCATGGGGTTATCAAAAGATATCAAATGAAGAATATACACGTGGTGGTGGAGTCAGTAATGATTCTGCGACATATGCCCCAATTTTAATAAGTAAAAGTGTTTATCGTGATGGTGTTAATTATTCCATAAATTATTCAAATCATAATGCTTATGGTAAGCCTGAAACGGTTATTACCACATCGAATATTACAAACGATTCTAAACAAGTTAATTATACCTACTTTATTAATGCAGGTCGAAATATTATCAAACAAGAAGATGAAACCATTTCAAATGTTGGAGCAATAGACAGAACTTTTGATACCAACGGAAATTTGATATCAGTCTCTAAATTTGGTGTGACCACAAATTATACTTATTATCCTACTGGCGACATAAGTACAGAGACTGATGCTCGGCAAAATGTAACCACATACTCAAGTTACCATCGAGGTAGTGCGCAACAAATTAATTATCCTGAAAATGTAACTGTTTATCGAACAATAAATGATTCGGGTACATTACGAGATGAAACTGATGGTCGCGGGAATACTACCCAATACAGTTATGATGATCTAAATCGTTTATCAGGTATAAGTTATCCAATTAATGATTCAG
>JALXDW010000320.1:3799-5493 GCA_027070385.1 Chromatiales bacterium | reverse complement strand
ATATAAAAATGTGAAACCAGATCTTCCATGGCGACCAATGGTGCGTGTCTTAATAAGAGGTAAATATAAGGAGAAAGTAACTTTTGATGGTTTTGGGCGCATCAATAAAACAATACGTAAGGACAGGAATACAGGGAAAAGTATTGTTGCTCGTAAAGAATATGACGTGCTTGGGAGAACTATATTTGAATCATATCCAAATTCACAAAAAGGAACCTCAACAAGTTATGATGCATTAGATCGTATAACAAAAATTGACAATATTGATAATACGTTTATCCATTATACCTATGGACCTGGAAATAAGACCAAAAGTACCGATACACGTGGAAATACCACTGCGTTGCTTTATCGTTCTTATGGTAGTCCTGATACTGAAAAAGTAGTTTTACGTATTGATAAGCCAGAAGCAGATATTCTCACTTCAATGTCACGTAATAAACTTGGTTTGCTTACTGCGGTTTGGCAGGGGTCAAGTAGTGGTACCAAGGGTTATAGACGAAGTTATGGATATGACAATCATTATTATCTCACTTCAGTTACAAATCCTGAAACAGGTATAACTACCTATGGTCGTGATATATTAGGCAATATGCAATCACGCCAAGTAGGTAATTCAGCTATTACAATGTACACTTATGATAACCTAAATCGACTTCAATTTATTGATTATCCAGGTATAACAGAAGATGTAACCTATACTTATGACGAAAATAGTAATGTACAAAGTATAATTAATGCTACAAGTACAATATCGTATCAATACGATTCAAATGACAATATGTATTTTGCGCAAGTTGGTATTAATGGGCAGACATATACAACAGGATACACATTTGACCAACTAGATAATTTGGATAGTATTATTTACCATTCAGGTCGGATAGTCAGCTATTCACCCGATGCGTTTGGTAGAGCAACTGCTGCTGCACCTTTCATAAATAATGTTACTTACTATCCAAATAGCCAGATTAAACAAATTGACTATGCTAACGGTCAGGTTTCCAAAACAACATTAAATCAACGCCGATGGCTTAAAAGAATGTTTGTTACAGATGGTCAGGCTAATGTCATTGACCTACTTTATAAATATGATAGCAAGGGTAATGTAAAAAGAATTATCAATAATCTGGATTCGACATATTCTCGAATACTTAAATATGATGCAGCAGATCGGCTAAAATTTGCAAGCGGTCAATGGGGAAGTACAAATTTTATTTATGATTCATTTGGAAATATCAGAAAAAAACAAGTGAACGGGGTTGATACTATCTATAATTATTTTAATAATAAACTAGTTCAAACAACGGGGGATTTCAACCACTTAATGAACTACGATGATTATGGAAACATAATCAGTAATGGTCGACACGATTTTATTTATGATGATGCTGGTAATATGGTATTAAGCCGGCAAGCAACTTCTTTATCCGCTACACCGGTTTTTAATTCAACTGTATATAAATACGATGGCAACAATATACGTGTTGTTCGTTCGCGTGCTGGAATAGAAAAGCATTATCTTTTTGCTGTTAATGGTAATCAGCTGGGTGAGTATGAACCAGTTTCTGGTTATCTTAAAGAGCATATTTATCTTGGTTCGACTCGTATTGCTAGTGTAGAGGATAAACCTGCAGCTCCACCTGTGCCCGTGGTCCCGATAGCAAATGCAGGTGTAGATACTACTGTTATAG
>JALXDW010000320.1:0-3789 GCA_027070385.1 Chromatiales bacterium | reverse complement strand
TACCTTTACATTGGATGGGTCAAAATCTACCCCGAGTACGGGGGTAACTTATGCCTGGATACAAACTGCAGGACCAGCCGTTATCTTAACTGGTACTAATACAGTAACCCCAACATTTACCGCGCCAAGTGGTTTGTATTCAGCAGTACTCAGTTTTCAATTAAATGTTACCAATAAATCTCAAATCATTTCGAGTGACTGGGTTACCATTACTGTAAATATTCTAGATACGGATAATGATGGTTTATCCGATAATTTTGAAATAGCCACCTTTGGAGATTTGACTCAAACAGGTACAGGTGATTTTGATAATGATGGTTTAACAAACCTTCAGGAATGGCAACAAGGTAGTGACCCTGTAGTTATAAATCAGCCCGACTTAATTGTGGGTTTCTTAGCCCAACCTGGAGATAAACAAAATAAAATTTACTGGATAAATGATACACGTGTACAAAACTATGATCTTTACTGGTCAACACAGCCAGGGGTAACACCAGCTACGGGTACACTTATTAGTAATGTGAGTAGCCCTTATTTACATACTGGATTAACTAATGGACAAGCTTATTACTATATTCTGGTTGCTACCAGTGCATGCTGCCAGGCGATAGCACCTGAACAAAAAGTAACGACTGGCCAAAGTGGGTGGTCAAATTCTAGCTTGCTCCTTCAAAGTAAATCAGAGGGGCTCACTCAAGGAAACACCAGTTTTGCTATGAACCAGGCAGGACAAGGTATTTTAACCTGGTCACAATACACCCCATACTCATCTAACCCTAGAAAACTATTTGCGAGGCGTTTTGATCCTGCTCAAGGTTGGTTGGCAGCAACAAAATTTGCTGATGGGAATTATGTGTTCATTAGTAATGATAATCAGAGTGTGCATGCTGTCGATATAGATGCAGACGGTGATATAGTTATTCTCTATGAAGAAACGGTATGGCAAGGAACAACTAGCGAGAAAAAACTTTATGTCATTGAAAATACCACTGGTACAGGTTGGTCGCTCCCAACTCTAATTGCAACATCAACATCTGAAACTCATTTTCAGAAAGTAGATATTGGTTATGTGGATAATGACTATGCCGTTATAGTTTGGCAGGAAAATAGTAATCAACTATCTGAGATTAAGGTAGCTGATTATCGTAAAGGTGCTGGGGTTACAGCAATCAATGTTATTGAATCTATTAAAACTAATGGGTATACCAATTCACATTATGCTTTTAACAGTAATGGTGCAGGTAAAGCATTATTGGTTTGGCAATTAAGTAAAAGTGGAATTGGGATTGTTATCGAAAATAAGGTAAAAGCAAGAAGATACAGCGCAACTACAGGTTGGAGTTCGACTGAAGAGATAGTAGATGTTATCGATTTCAATTATACAGGCCAACAATGCAATATCGGTAATGGTATTGGATTAATGAATAATAACCTATCTGTTTCTCAGCAAGGTTATGCCTTAGTGCTAGAAATTGCGTGTAATAGTATATTGACAAATACAGAAATTATAAATTTATTGAGTGCAACTTATACAAATAACAGCTGGAATAAAGAAATAGTATCATCCGGTGTGCCGCTTGACACCGTTACAAATACTATATTTGTTCATTCCGAGTATGGTGGCGAGTTACAAGCACTTTTAAGTGATGCTGGTTCACTTTACGTGAATTCATCTGTGTTCAATGACTTTGGAACCCGGCAATTTATTTCGGTCAAATTACAACAAAGTAATAGCTGGTCATCACTTGTCTATACCTCGGATTTCTCAAGCTTATGGCAACAGTTACTTGGTGCATTAGATGGTGATAACCAAACCATGCAGATAGACATCAATGGAAACTTGCTAAGGGCTGTTGAAGACTACGTATTTACATATAGTGAAACAAATGGCTTGCGCATGCCAGTGACACTTGATAAGTACAACGGTGGTTATGCACAAGTTTCCAATTTAAGAATAAATAAAACAGGTAATGGTATTCTATTAAGAAATGTAGATAACGGTTGGCCGGATTTGATAGCTAACTATTATACTCATATACCCGGTTCACCAATGGCAAATGCAGGATCAAGTATGAATATTACAGTGGGGCAGACGGTTACACTTGATGGTGCGGGTTCGAGTGATGTTGACGGTAATATTATATCTTATGGTTGGACACAAGTTGGAGGCACACCGGTTACGATCACTAATGCCAATAGTGCGAAAGCATCTGTTACACCGCTAGATGCTTCAGCTTTCAAGCTAACAGTTGTTGATAACCAAGGACTAATACATACAGACAGCGTTATCATTGAAGTATACACGCCATCAAATATAGAAAATAACATAGCCAATGCAGGTAGTAACCAGACTGTGAGCGAAGGTGAACAGGTAACGCTTGATGCATCCGCATCGACACCCGTGTCAGCATATTATTGGCGGCAAGTTAGTGGGCCAGAGGTAAGTCTGGATAACCCATTTGCTGTAACGACAACCTTCTATGCACCACAGGTTCAAAGCGATACGCCTATTGTCTTTGAACTGCTTATTAGCAACGGCTCAGACCTTCTGCCCTCAGATCTTATGCCAGGCGGTGTGGCGAAGTCACAGGTCACTGTAACAGTAAAAGATTATACTCCAGCAAATCAGGCTCCTGTAGCAAATGCTGGACTTGATCAATCAATTATTGACTTTAATAACACAAGTCAACTATTTACCCTTGCAGGGAATGTTACAGATAGTGATGGCATCGTCACACATTATCGCTGGAAGCAAATATTTGGCCCAAGAGTTACGCTAAATAACCCAAACAGTATGACACCAAGCTTCATTGCTAGAGGAAAACAAAATGCTGGACCTGTTACCTATATATTTGAGTTATCGGCTACTGATAACCATGCTGTTACTACAACTGATACCGTATCGATAACCTATGATGTAAGGAGATTTCTTGTAAATTGGCAAATTACGAATACCTATGTATTAAATGGATACCAATATCATGAAATTGAACTCAGCACGAACATGCCGGGTTCAATAATCAATTTTGGTTTCGATGTACCGTTGAATCCTGATGGTAGTTTAGGTACTCAATATCCATTTAATGTAGAATTACCGTATACTGCCAATTACAGGTCGAGTCCTTCTCATTATCCAGAAACCTATTCGGTTCCAATAAAGGTTCAAAGGGTGGTTTCCAGTAGTGGCAACCTTCTTGATTTCGAGATTAAGTTAAAGGCAATTTCGGCAGATGGGGCATTTATATCCATATCTAAAATTCCACTAACAAGGTAGCTGGATAAGTGAAAATGAAAAACACAATACAAAAACTCCTGCTTACCTTACTCACTGCCTTGTTGGTACAAACCGCCTCAGCGGTCGAAGTGGTAACCTACTACCACAACGATGCACTGGGCTCCCCGATTGCTGCCACCGATGCCAATGGCAAACTCCTGTGGAAAGAAGACTACCAGCCCTACGGTAACCGCATCCGCAAACAAAATACCGACAGTAATCAACAATGGTACACTGGTAAACACCATGAAGCCGATATTGGATTAAGCTACTTTGGTGCGCGTTGGTACGACCCGACTCTGGGCCGGTTTATGGCTGTCGATCCGGTTGGGTTTAAAGAAACCAATATCCATTCCCATAATCGTTATGCCTACGCGAATAATAATCCCTATTTGTTTGTGGATCCGGATGGGAATGTCGCAATACCAGTAGTTGTAATAGGACTAGGTTTAGTAGTAACTGCAATAGCTGCACAGCATGGTATTGAAGGTACTCAAAAAGCATTAGCAAATAGA
>JALXDW010000319.1 GCA_027070385.1 Chromatiales bacterium | reverse complement strand
TAAACCCGCCACAAGTTGCTCAATAGCCTTAGGTTGGTCGCCAGCGGGAGAAAATTTGGATTTTAACTGAAAAAGATCACTCATTTGATTTTGTCTGGATTAAGTTTCAAGTATATTACACTCTTTATTATATAATTAGGCGTAGGAGTCATCGCTTGGCTATTAAATTATCAGATCGCGTTCAGCGCGTAAAACCCTCTCCCACATTGGCAGTGACGGCCCGAGCAGCCGAATTAAAAGCCGCGGGGCAGGATATTATTGGACTGGGGGCTGGTGAACCCGATTTCGACACGCCACAGCACATTAAAGACGCGGCCATTGCTGCGATTAATAATGGTATGACCAAGTATACCGCAGTGGACGGCACTGCCACTTTAAAAACTGCCATTATAAAGAAATTTAAGCGTGATAACGGCTTGGACTATTCCCCGGAACAAATCCTTGTATCTTGTGGGGGTAAACAAAGTTTTTATAATTTAGCACAGGCACTTCTGAATAAAGGGGACGAAGTGATTATCCCTGCCCCTTATTGGGTCTCTTACCCGGATATGGTGTTGTTAGCCGATGCAACCCCGGTGATTATCAATACGGATATCCAACAAAATTTTAAAATCACACCTGAACAGCTTGAAGCAGCAATTACGCCTGCGACACGACTTTTTGTCATTAACAGTCCTTCCAACCCGAGTGGCATGGCCTATTCGGCAGCAGAACTAAAAGCCTTAGCCGCTATTTTAGCTAAATACCCGGATATCCTGATTGCCAGTGATGATATGTATGAGCATATTCTATGGTCAGAAGCACCTTTTAGTAATATTGTAATGACCAATCCCGAGCTTTACGAACGCACTATTGTATTAAACGGTGTTTCCAAAGCTTATTCCATGACTGGCTGGCGGATCGGCTATGCAGGTGGCCCAGCTGCGCTGATCAAAGCAATGAAAAAAATCCAGTCTCAAAGTACCTCCAATCCGAGTTCCATTTCACAAGCCGCTGCCGAAGCGGCACTGGATGGCGATCAATCCTGTGTTGCTGAAATGCTAATGGCCTTTAAGCAACGCCATGATAAAGTGGTTGCTTCACTGAACAAAATTGAAGGGATCCAATGCTTAAAAGGCGATGGCACCTTCTATGCTTTTGCCGATTTCAACGGCTTTATGCAGCGATTTAGTGGCATTAAAAATGATGTAGAGCTGGCCGAAATGATAATCGAGAAAACCGGTGTGGCACTGGTACCCGGTTCCGCTTTCGGTAATGAAGGTTATATGCGACTGTCGTTTGCCACCAGTGAAGCCAATCTGGATGAAGCGATTAAGCGCCTGACTGCCTTATAAAGTAGCGACTCCCAACAAGCTAGCCCCAGTAAGTTATCCTCAAAATCAACGATTACCGAGAAGGTCTGAAAACACTGTTTTCAGACCTTCTCGGTACAATAAATAATTAAATCGCGGTGTTAAATCAGCGCAGAAAACGCTTCATTTCATATAGGAATTTGGCTCCCCGACCCGGGCTCGAACCAGGGACCCAATGATTAACAGTCATTTGCTCTACCAACTGAGCTATCGGGGAATTGAGGGGCGTATAGTACTGATAGAACCCCCGTTGGTCAATATTGATATGCTAAAATTTTACTTTTTTTGCATGAAAATTCAACATACGATGCGGATTGATCTGTCCCGCTTGCCAGTGCATTCAAGCAGGGGAAATAGCCTCCCTGTACTTCATACCATTAATGTGTACGAAAATCTGCACACGAAATGGCACGTCCCCCAGAACGGGTTTGACTAAGCCGCAAGCGACCAGTGCGAAATAAGATTAAAGCCCGTTTATAGCGCCCCGCCTTATCACTACAAAAAGCAAAGGTTCCGTTTGTACCACTGGCACCATCTGCACGAAACCGAATGTAATGTGAACTGCCCGACCCCCGATAAGTGATATTAATCGAACTGATTTCAGCTTGATATTTCAAAAGGGGCTCCATAACTTCACGTTTACGATTATGGTTTTTATCCACAAAAATTATCCAACCACTTTCCCACTGCTTGCGGCGGCTACAGGTTAGGCCATCCAGAGATTTACAAAGCTCAACATGCTCACCTCGCATCACAGCCTCTGAACGAGCAAAAGCCATATCAGCAGCAATTCTATTCACTGCATTGGCAATTTTATTACTGCCAATAAACGATGCTGAAACAGTAGACATACTCACTCCAAGCACACTAATAATGGCAATTGAAAACACCAGTTCAAGCAGTGTTAAACCTATCTGAGGATTTAATTTTGATAACGAATGATATTTAAAATAAAAGGGAAGACAGCCATCCTGGCTGCCTTTCCGGTGTGTGTTGACATCCATGTCATCCCCCCACATCCTTGTAAGGTTGATACAATATCGAATATCAAAACAAATGTATGTAGGACAATGTAGACAGTTTATGTAGGAATAAGCTTACGTTTTATAAAAACTAGAATCAGTCCAAAATTATTATTATGAAATACACCACTAAACTGGCAATGACTAAACCGCATCCAGATCTAAATCGGCTAAATAACGCTTAAATGAATGCTTTAATTCCGGGTGCTTTAAGGCATACTCGACGGTTGCTTGTAAATAACCCAGCTTGCTCCCACAATCATAGCGATTACCACTGAATTCATAGGCCAGGATCTGTTTTTTCTTTAACAACATGGCAATCGCATCGGTCAACTGAATTTCGCCCCCCGCACCCTGCTCAGTTTTCTTGAGCATATCAAAAATTTCGGGTGTTAAAATATAGCGTCCAACCACTGCCAAAGTTGAAGGCGCATCCGCTGGTGCAGGCTTTTCAACAATCCCATCTATACGGTGAATATTTTTTTCGAGCGGCACCGAGTCTACAATCCCGTATTTATCGGTTTCATCTTGCTGTACTTGCTCTACTCCTAAAATACTTGAGCTGTAACGTTCATATTGTTCAACCATTTGGGCCAGACAAGCATGCTCTCCCCCATCAATAAGATCATCAGCCAATATGACAGCGAACGGTTCATTTTCAACTGCCGGTAAAGCACAAAGTACCGCATGCCCTAACCCTAGAGCTTCTGACTGACGTATATACACACAGGAAATATGGGCAGGCAAAATACTCTGAACCAATTCCAGCATGGCCATTTTCTGTTTGGCTTCAAGCTCCGCTTCCAGTTCATAGGCTTTGTCAAAATGATCCATAATGGAATTCTTTGTGCGCCCGGTAACAAAAATCATTTGTTCCATACCGGCTGCTATCGCTTCTTCCACCGCATATTGGATAAGGGGTTTATCCACCACCGGTAACATTTCTTTAGGGCTGGCCTTGGTTGCTGGCAAGAAACGGGTTCCTAAACCTGCCACAGGAAAGACCACTTTTCTGATTTTTTTCATTTTTATTGCTCTTGCTAGTACAAAAAATTGTTGCGTAATGGCTATTAACAAGCACTTCGCCATTATAACAAAAAAGGGCGCAATAATGCGCCCAATTCATTACAACCTGTTTGAATTTTTATTGTATGTTTATGGCTGTTATTTACCTTTTATCATCACAATCGAAATATTTGCACGATTTTTCTCAACCGTTTTAAAGCCAATGCCTTTTACTTTGGCTAAACTTTCTACAGTCTTAAATGCACCGTGCTTTTTGCGATAGATGACAATTGCTTGTGCTTTTTTTAAACCGACCCCTTTCAGATTCTTCGCAATGGTTTTTGCATCTGCTGTATTAATATTGACTGCCCCTGCATACCCCAAAGATGAGAATGCAAATAAAAATACAAGTGAAAGTATTTGAAATGATTTTTTCATTGTTAAGTTCCTTTTAAATTGTAAGATAAAACATCCATGTACTCAAATGAGCAAATCAAATTGTACGGTATTTGTTATAAACTTCAATACAGTTTCGTGTAGGACGTTGCTGATTTTTCTGTAGGAATAAACGCACAAACAATAAACTTGAATTAAAGCAATTCAGCAGAAATCATTTCTAATGTTTTAATCGGTGAATCAGATTGGGTAATAGGTCGACCAATCACCAGATAACTTGAACCTGCTTTCATTGCATCAGCCGGTGTCATTATACGTTTTTGATCGCCACTGCTACTGCCGGCCGGACGAATACCCGGTGTCACCAACAGAAAGTCCCCGGGTAAATTTTCTCGTAGCAAACTCACTTCTTTTGCCGAGCAAACAACCCCATCCATGTCCGATTGAGCAGCCAACTGGGCCAGGTTAACCACTTGCTGCGTCACATCCATTTGAATACCAATTTCTCTCAGATCATCCTGCCCCATACTGGTTAAAACGGTTACTGCGATGAGCTTTGTTGAGGAATGGTTCACACCTTCTTTAGCCGCTTGCATCATTGCCCGGCCACCCAACGCATGAACATTAGTCATCCACACACCCAGTTCAGCCACAGCCTGACAGGCTTTCATTACTGTATTGGGAATATCATGAAATTTAAGATCAAGAAAAACAGCAAAACCTTTCGCCACTATTTTTTCTACAAACCGGGGGCCGGCTGTCGTGAATAATTCCTTGCCTATTTTTAACTTGCATAATTCGGGTGTGACTTTATTAACAAACTCGATGGCTTGTGCCTCACTTGAATAATCAAGAGCAACTATAATCTTTGAATCGGTCATTGTTATATTAATCCCCTTCAACACCCTGGATTGGTTTAATTGTGCCCCATTTTTTGCAGCTAGGACATTGCCAATGTAAAGTAAAACCACTAAATCCACAGACATGACAATTATACCTGGATTTATTCTTTAGTAATTGCTCTGTCACATCTTTTAAAACCCGTAACTTGTCTTTAACACTTTGGGTCGACTGTTCCAAATTTAATTCAATTAATTTGTCCATCCCCCGCACAGATGGCTTCATTTTCAAATGCTCGGCAATAAAATCTGCTGAAGGTAATTCTCCCTGCTTTTGCTTAATGATTTCAGCTAATTTCAGCATAATGGTAATACTGTCATTACGCTGAATCACTTTCTGCAAGTATGCTTGCATATCCTCCGTTTTACCCTGCGCTTCATAACATTCCTGCAGTGGTTTGATAATTTCAGGCAGGTAATCAGCATCCTGATTCTCCAACCGTCGATAAGCTTTAATGGCTGCTTTAAAGTCACCTAACTGTTTGTTAATGTCACCTTCCAGCATGCTGATACGTGGACAACTGCTGTCTTCAGCTTCTGCACGTTTAAGCATTTTTAATGCCTTTGATGTTTCACCCTGTTTCATGAAATTCTCGGCCTGTTCACAATAATAATGTGCAATTAAACTGCTTAACCTTGTACCGGTTTTCAGTTCCACACGTCGAGCTGTTTCAATCGCTTTTACCCAGTCCTTTTCCTGTTGATAAATATCAATCAACTGCCGTAATGCTGATTCAGTATGAGGGCCACTGTCAATAAGCTCCGTAAACAGGGTTTCCGCACGATCGAACAGGCCAGCTCGCATGTAATCCTGCCCCAAATCGTAAAGTGCCTGGGCACGTTGTTCCTGATTCAAGGTTGGCCGTGCAATTAAATTCTGGTGAATGCGAATGGCTCTGTCCACTTCGCCACGACGTCGAAACAAGCTGCCTAAAGCCAGATGGGTTTCAACCGTGTCTGTATTCACTTCAAGTAACTGAATAAAAATTTCAATCGCTTTATCGGGTTGTTCATTTAGTAAGAAATTCAAACCTTTCAGATAATCAGATGGGATGCCAACCGATGAAGCGGCCTTGTTTTTAATGGCTGATTTTCTGCCGATCCACCAACCCGACAATACCGCCAAAGGTAACAATAAGAAGATAACTTCTATCCCCATTAATGTTCATCCTTAATCGGAATGGCACGTAAATTGGTGAGTTCTTTTTTTGAAACCGCCACTTGCTTTTTAAGACGTTGAATTTCACGCCGGGCCGAAATCATCCAGGTAAGGCTCACTAATACCCCCAAACCGGCACCCAAAATAAGCGCAAGAACAATAGCTAATGCAAGATTGGTTTCCACCACAGTGAAAATAAAATCAAGCGTCACTTCACTGGCATTGCGTGCCGAAAAAACAGCACCAACAATCAGGGTGAATATAACCGCAATGATGTAAATAATTCGTTTCACTTATTCTGTTCCATGATTATGAGATATTAATAAAGGCATGTTGAGTAAGTGTCTGTTCTTATTCGCACTGCCGCTGTTTGTTCGCAGTGACTACTCTACCACCAACCACACAAAGTAAACTATAGCAACTTTATAAACAAAAAACGGTATGGCGACTACTCGACATACCGTTTAAAAAACTGATTTTATAATAACTTATTCCGAAATCTCGACCTTACCCATGCTTTGATTCACGCGTTCACGCATTTCTTTACCCGGTTTAAAGTGAGGAACATATTTGGCAATTAACGAAACAGAATCGCCTGTTTTTGGGTTACGCCCGGTACGCGGAGGCCGATAGTGCAAGGAAAAACTGCCAAAACCCCGTATTTCAATTCTGTCACCGCTCGCCAGCGTAGAAGCCATGTGTTCGAGCATCGTTTTGACCGCTAATTCCACATCTCGATACGCAAGTTGCGTTTGTCGCTGCGATAGAATTTCGATCATTTCCGACTTTGTCATTATTATTCCTAAATTTATGATCTAATTACATATTTTTAGCATATCGGGGGGAAATGTCTACCCCCCAACACGCTAAAATAGCTCAAATACGCTATTTTTCAGGATAGCGGACTACTCAGAACCATCCATTTTTTGTTTCAGGATATCACCCAAAGTCGTCGTTGCCGCTTCTGCACCGGCATTAAAGTCGCTGATAGCCGCTTTTTCATCGGCGGAGTCTTTGGCTTTAATCGACAGTGAAATAGTACGGTTCTTACGGTCTACACCCATAAATACCGCTTCTATTTCATCACCTTCTTTCAATACAGTTTTAGCATCGTCAACACGATCCTGTGAGATTTCTGAAGCACGCAAGTAACCTTCAATGCCGTCACCAAGGTCAATCACTGCACCTTTAGTTTCAACAGAGCTGATTGTTCCTTTTACTTTGCTACCTTTCGGATTCATCGCAACAAAGTTGGAGAACGGATCTTTATCCATTTGCTTAATGCCCAATGAAATTCGTTCACGTTCAGGATCAACCGATAAGACAACGGCTTCGATTTCGTCGCCTTTTTTGAAGTTACGTACGGCATCTTCCCCTGTGTCATTCCAGGTGATATCTGACAAGTGCACCAGACCGTCAATACCACCATCAAGGCCGATAAAGATACCGAAATCAGTGATTGATTTGATATTACCCGTCACTTTGTCATTCTTGTTATGGGTTGCTGCAAAGTGTTCCCATGGGTTGGCCTGACACTGTTTCATACCCAGTGAAATACGACGACGTTCCTGGTCAATATCCAGAACAACCACGTCCACACTGTCCCCCAGTTGTACAACCTTGCTGGGATGGATGTTTTTGTTGGTCCAATCCATTTCAGAAACGTGTACCAAACCTTCCACACCGTCTTCAATTTCAACGAAACAACCGTAGTCTGCAATGTTGGTCACTTTACCATTTAAACGTGTACCTTCAGGGAAGCGACGAGCAATATCAGCCCAAGGATCTTCGCCCGTTTGTTTCAGACCAAGTGATACACGCATACGTTCACGATCAAATTTAAGTACTTTAACGTCGATTTCATCACCGACTTCAACAATTTCACTTGGATGCTTAACACGTTTCCAGGCCATATCGGTAATATGTAATAAGCCATCCACACCACCAAGATCGATAAACGCACCGTATTCGGTCAGGTTTTTCACCACACCTTTGACCATGCTGCCTTCTTCCATATTGGCTAGAAGCTGTTCACGTTCTTCGGTGTTTTCTGTTTCGACAACCGCACGACGTGATACAACAATGTTGTTACGACGACGATCAAGTTTAATCACTTTAAATTCTAATTCTTTACCTTCAAGGTAAGTGGTATCACGCACTGGACGGACATCAACCAGTGAACCAGGCAGGAAGGCACGAATATTGAGTACATCAACCGTAAAGCCACCTTTGACTTTATCGGTAATACGACCGGTTACAATATCACCGGCTTCATGCGCCGCTTCAAGTTTAACCCATGATTCTGCACGTTTTGCTTTTTCACGTGATAATTTGGTTACACCAAAACCATCTTCAACTGCATCGAGAGCAACATCAACGCTGTCACCAACGGCAACTTCTAATTCACCTTTTTCATTCAGGAATTGTGACTTGGGGATAACGCCTTCAGATTTTAAACCGGCATTGACGATGACATAATCGTCTTCAATGTCTAAAACAACACCTTTTAAAATGGCACCAGATTTCATCTGGTTATTGGAAATACTTTCTTCAAAGAGTTCTGCGAAACTTTCGCTCATGTTTTTACGCCTTACTCGTAATACGAGTATATTGTTGAGCCACATATTGAAATGTGGGGAGTTAAAATTAAACTTGAAACAGGTTGTTTCAAGTCCACCTGGTGCAACTATATTTAACCTGAAAATACTTGCCGGTATAATTGCAATACATGTTGAATAACCTCGTCGATTGGCATCGATGAAGTGTCAATAACATGCGCGTCTTCTGCGGGCTTTAAAGGCGCAACGCTCCGGTTCATGTCACGTTCGTCGCGCTCATTAATTTCTCGCACAAGACTGTCGATTGTAGCAGTAATTCCCTTTTCTTTCAACTGCTTAAAGCGTCGTTTTGCCCGTTCTTCAGCACTGGCTGTCAGATAAATTTTGAGTTTTGCGTCTGGAAACACGACTGTGCCCATATCACGCCCATCGGCAATCAGGCCCGGTGGTTGTCTGAATTGACGCTGCCTTTCTAATAATGCTGCCCGAACGGCCGGTATTGCGGCTACTTTCGACGCATTATTCGCGCATTCTTCGCTGCGAATGGCATTACCAACCGCTTCACCTTCCAGTACAACCGCGACTTCCGTTGCGCCTGTTTCCGAATGAGGCTCCGAAACGTCAAAACGAATATCCAGTTGCTTGGCATAATCGGATAATTTTTCAATATCGGCAAAGTCAATCTGATGTTTTAAGGCACCAAAAGCCACTAAACGATAAAGCGCACCACTATCAAGCAAGTGCCATTTCAGTTCGGCTGCCAACAGTGAACAGATTGTGCCCTTTCCTGAACCGCTAGGGCCATCAACAGTAATAACGGGAATAGAATTGTCTGTCACTGTATTATTCTCTGAATTAAAGTTATTCAGACTTAGTCGCTAATGGATAAGCCTGCCTGATTTGCCAACAGAATAAAGTCGGGGAATGAAGTACGCACGTTGGCACAATCACTAATAGTGATGTCTCCGTCAGCAACCAATGCCGCCATCGCAAAGCTCATGGCAATACGGTGATCACCATGACTTTCCACGTGTCCACCTGTCAAGGTGTTCCCACCTTGAATTCGAATACCATCAGGGGTCGCTTGTGCATTAACACCTAAAACGACCAGTCCATCGGCCATAGCCTGAATTCGGTCACTTTCTTTAACGCGTAATTCTTCGGCGCCGGTTAATAGCGTTTCCCCTGTTGCGCAGCTCGCAGCGATGAAAATAGCAGGGAATTCGTCGATTGCTAGCGGCACTTGCTCTTCAGGAATATGGATGCCTTTTAACTCGGCACTTTTTACCCGAATATCGGCAACCGGTTCACCACCAACATCACGTTCGTTCATAACTTCAATCGAGGCGCCCATTAACCGCAAAATATTAATCACTCCTGTTCGAGTTGGGTTAATACCAACATGTTCCAGGGTAATATCCGAGCCTTCCGCTATCGTTGCGCCAACCATAAAAAAAGTGGCCGATGATATGTCAGCGGGAATATCAATGCTGGTCGCAGTTAACTTACCACCGCCTTGCAGGCAGATTTTCCCATTATTCACTTCCACAGGATAACCAAAACCGCGCAGCATTCTTTCGGTGTGATCGCGTGTGGGTGCCGGTTCAGTAACACAGGTTTTACCGTCAGCATAAAGTCCTGCCAGTAATAAACACGACTTAACTTGCGCACTCGCCATTGGCATCCGGTAATCAATACCTGTTAATTTTTTACCACCATGAATCGTTAATGGGGGTGTACCTGCCTCATTGGTTTCAACCTGAGCCCCCATTAACTGTAAAGGTACGGTGACCCGTTTCATTGGACGTTTCGACAAGGAGCTGTCACCCGTTAAAACAACATTAAAATGTTTTTTTGAAATTGCACCTGACAACAAACCTGCTAATAAACGCATTGAAGTACCGGAGTTACCCACATCTAAAACATCCGTTGGTGCTTGCAAGCCCTGCATTCCAACACCTTGAATTTCAAGTTGGCCATCAACAGGATCGCTAATGCACACACCCATACTTCGAAAAACGTTTAATGTGGCCAGATTATCTTCACCGTTTAAAAAACCGCTAACATGCGTTGTTCCTTCCGCTAATGCACCAAACATAATACTTCGATGGGATATAGACTTGTCACCTGGCACACGAATTGAACCTTTCAATCGACCACCGGCTTTTGCGATAAAGCTTACATTCTTTTCTGTTGTCATATTTTTCTGCTATTGTAAAATCTTGTTAATCATTACAAAATTGATCACGTGCTTCTTTAGCCCGGGTAAATATTTTTGCAATCGTTTCTTTGTCGCCCGATTGAATCGCGCTGGTTAATACGGATAAATCTGCCTGGAATTTTTCAATTACGTCAACCAGTGATTCAGCATTGGCAATACAAATATCCTGCCACATTTCAGGTGAACTGGAAGCGATACGGGTAAAGTCTCGAAAGCCGCCCGCAGCATATTTAAAGATTTCCTGTTTGTCATTCATTTTAGACAGGGTGTCCACCAGAGAAAATGCCAGCATATGCGGCAAGTGACTGGTTGCAGCCAGCACTTCATCATGATGTTCAACAGGCATTTCGATTACTTCCGCACCGCAGCCTTGCCACAATGCGGTAACCCGATCGATAGCCTGTGGCTCAGTTAATACCGTTGGTGTTAAAATTACTCGCCGTTTTTGAAACAGTTCAGCAAAAGCAGCTGCTGCTCCTGATTTTTCCGTACCGGCAATCGGATGACCCGGTACAAAATTTTTCGCAAAGGTTTTAAATATTTTATTTGCCAGTAAAACAACATTGCCTTTAGTGCTACCAAGATCGGTTAAAACCATTGTGTCATTTACAAACGGTTTTACCTGTTTAAAAGCAGCTTCCATTGCACCCACTGGCATAGCAAAAACAATCAGCTCAACACCATCAAGTGCTGCTTTCAGGTCGGTACTGAACGAATCAATCACGCCCAAAAATTGGGCTTGTTTTAAATGTGCCTCGTTTCGCCCCGTACCGATAATTTCAATATCCGGATTTGATTTTTTACAGGCAAGCGCTAACGAGCCGCCCATTAAGCCAACACCGTAAATACATATTTTTTTGAATGTCGTAACCATTTCTATTAAATAACTTTCTTTAAAGCCAATAAGAACCGTTGATTTTCATCCTTAGTACCAATACTCACTCGCAAGTAATCTTGCATCCCGTAATTTCCTACTGGACGTACAATTATGCCTGCTTTAAGCAAATTTTCATAACAGGCAGCCGCATTCGCCACTTTAAAACAGACAAAATTACCAATGGAAGGAATAAAATCCAGCTTTAAAGCCTGCAAGCCATCCACGATGACCTTCATTTGCTCATGGTTAAGTTTTACACTCGCATTCAAATACGCGTCATCCGACAAGGCCACTTCTGCCGCTTTTAATGCCAATGCGTTGACGTTAAAAGGCTGGCGAACCCGGTTTAAAATATTGGTAATTTGAGGATTGGCAATCGCATAACCCACACGTAAACCCGCTAAACCATAAGCTTTGGAAAAAGTCCGGGTGACAATTAAATTATCAAACCGGTTTAACAATGTCAGTCCATCAGGATAATCTTTGCAGCCGTATTCAGTATGACTGGCAAACTCAAAATAAGCCTCATCGAGAACGACAATAATTTCCTGCGGCAAAGCTTCTAAAAAATTAACCAACGAATCATTATCCAGCCAGCTACCGGTTGGGTTATTCGGATTAGCGATAAAAACAAGTTTGGTATTCGCTGTCACTGCAGACAGCATTGCGGTTAAATCATGCCCCCAGTCTTTTGCCGCTGTTACAATGGATGTTGCACCAATCGCCTGAGTGACAAGAGGATAAACAGCAAAAGCATATTCAGAATAAATGACACTGTCATTTTCACTGACAAAGGCTCGCGCGATCATTTCCAATACATCATTGGAACCATTCCCTAGCGTAATCTGATCAATGCAAATACCTGAATATTTGTTTGTTAGCGCCTGTTTTAAATCAAAACCGTTACCGTCAGGATAGCGTGTTAATTCTTCCATACAAGTCTGCAAAGCATCCGTAACACGAGGACTTGGACCCAGTGGATTTTCATTAGAGGCCAGTTTAACAATCGAAGTTAAACCATATTCGCGTTCCAGCTCATCAATGGGTTTGCCGGGTTGATAAGGTTGTAATGCCTGAACACCGCGAACAGCTCGTTTATCAAAGTCAGTCATAGGTCGTTTTTATTTTGAAGAGTCCGAGCGGCCATAAATATCCTCAAAACGTACAATATCATCTTCACCTAAGTAACTGCCGGATTGCACTTCGATCATTTCCAGAGGAATACTGCCTTTATTTTGTAAACGATGTTTTGTACCCAAGGGGATATAGGTTGATTCATTTTCTGTTACCAGAAAAACATCATCGCCCCGTGTGACTTCAGCCGTACCACTGACAACAATCCAGTGTTCAGCACGATGATGGTGAAGTTGCAAGGATAATGCTGCACCTGGATTAACGGTAATACGCTTCGCCTGATAACGTTCACCACGATCTATACATTCATACGATCCCCATGGACGATAGACCAGTCGATGATTCTGATATTCATCCCGGTTCTGTTTCTTTAAGGCTTCAACAACTTTTTTAACGTCTTGTGCATTGTTTTTATTTGCCACTAAAATCGCATCGGCCGTTTCTACCACAATGGTATCCTTTAAACCCACTGCCGCAATATAGCGTTCACTGGAATACAATAAACTGTTTTCAGTTTCATGGACGCTGACATCACCTTTGGTGACATTACCTTGATTATCTTTGTTGCCAACTTCCCATAATGTTGACCAGACACCCACATCTGACCAACCGGCATCAAGAGGAATAACCACAGCTTTGTGATGAGTTGTCGCACCAGCACCGGCTGCTTTTTCCATTACGGCATAGTCAATGGAATCGCTGGGTGAAGCTTCAAATGCTGCTTTGTCCACCCGGCAAAAATCATTATCCAGCTCTGCATTATTAAACGATTTTTCCGATGCGCTAAAAATAGCGTTATTTAAGGTTTTTATTTCGTCCAGCCAGCTTGTTGCGGTCATCATAAATAAACCGCTATTCCATAAATAATCACCTGAATCAAGATATTGTTGGGCAATACGCGCATCCGGTTTTTCAACAAAGCTGTCAATTAAACAGGCTGGTTCATCCTGCGTTATTTGTGTTCCTGTTTTGATATAACCATAACCAGTTTCAGGTGCATTGGGTTGTATCCCAAAAGTTACCAGATACTCCGCAGCAGCAAGTGCCATGCCTTGTTTGACAACCTGGTGGAAGATATCAATATCATTAATAACATGATCAGCCGGCATCACCAGCATGATGGCATCGGGTGAATTTTTCTGTGTCGCCAGTGCAGCCAATGTGAGTGCCGGTGCGGTGTTACGGCCAACAGGTTCCAGAATAATGGTTGAATTTTCAATTCCAAGCTGACGCATCTGTTCGGCAACAAAAAAACGATGTTCTTCATTGCAAACAATAACAGGAGGCAGCACCTCTATATCAATATCTTTCAGACGTAAGGCCGTTTCCTGCAACATGGTATTGTCTGTCACCAATGGCAATAATTGTTTGGGATACATTGCACGTGACAATGGCCATAACCGGGAGCCGGATCCACCAGATAAAATTACAGGTTGAATTTGTTGAGACATAATACTAACCGGTTCTCTATAAGAAAAGTGTGGATAAATTATAAAACCGCTTTGGGAAAAGATCCTAAAACATTGACCATGGTTGCGGCTTTATTGAGTTCGTTTAATGCCTGTTTTACGTTGTCATCATCCTCATGACCTTCAATATCAACAAAGAAGACATAGTCCCAGGTACCGCGTCGTGATGGCCGTGATTCAATACGTGTCATTGAAATATTGTGTTTAGCAAACGGTTCCAATATACCTAACAACGCACCGGAACGATTAGCAGTGGATATAAGTAAAGAGGTCTTATCTTCCCCACTGGCGGGTGTTTGACGTTTACCTATAATCAAAAAACGTGTGGTGTTATCAGGCTCGTCCTCAATGTTTGATACCAGCATATTGAGTTTGTATATTTCTGCAGCCGTTTCACTGGCAATCGCTGCCGTATTTTTTTCCTTTGCCGCCATTGCCGCTGCTGCTGCATTACTGCTGACATCTATCAACTCAACATCTGGCAGATTACTGTCTAACCATTTTCGACATTGCGCTAATGATTGCTGATGAGAATAAATTTTTTTTATTTTTTCAAGATTATTCTCATTACTCAATAAATTATGATGAATGCGCAGTATCACTTCGCCACAAATATTCAGGGATGACACCATAAATTCGTCTAAAGTATGATTAATCACACCTTCGGTTGAATTTTCAACCGGCACAACACCATACGACGCATTACCTGATTCAACTTCACGAAACACATCACCAATCGATGCCAAAGGAATTGTGTTAATGGAATGACCAAAATGTTTTAACGCTGCTGCTTGTGTGAACGTACCTTCCGGACCTAAAAATGCAATCGCCATCACCTGCTCGAGAGCCAGACAAGCCGACATGATCTCACGAAACAAGCGTGCCATTTCTTCGTTACTTAACGGCCCTTGATTTCGCTCCATTACCCGACGTAATACCTGAGCCTCACGTTCAGCCCGGTAAAAAACATTATCGTTCGACTCCTGCTTGGCTTTTGCAACTTGCTGTGCAACGCGAGCACGTTCAGTAATTAACAACTGGATCTGTTGATCCAGACTGTCAATTTTTTCCCTGAGTTCTAGTAAACGGTCGCTCATAAAAATAAACTACTAAGTAATCACTCGAACTGTTAATACACCATCAATCACTTTAATTTCATCAATAACACTTTGTGGTGGTTCTGCATCAACATCAATAATGGTATATGCCAGATCATCACGTGACTTATTCAACATATCAACGATGTTTAAATCTGCACTGGCCAGTGCTGTTGAAATTTGCCCGACCATATTGGGAACATTACTGTTAACCACTGTAATACGGTGCGAACCATTACGTTCCATTTTAACCTGCGGGAAATTGACCGAGTTAATCACATTACCATTTTCCAGGTAATCACGTACCTGTTCAGCAACCATAATGGCGCAATTATCTTCAGCTTCAACTGTTGAGGCACCCAGATGCGGCAATGCCACAACACGTTCATGTTCTTTAATCTCGTTACTGGGAAAATCACAAATATAAGCGTAAAGTTTTTTTGCATTTAATGCTTCCAATACCGCTGTATCATCGACAATACCATCACGTGCGAAATTTAGAATAATAGCATTGTCTTTCATCAGCTTAATACGCTCAACATTGATCATGTTTTTGGTGGCTTCAATGAGCGGCACATGAAAAGTAACAAAGTCCACCTTAGCTAATAATTCATCAATGCTGGTTGCTTTTTGTACCGTTGATGAAAGCTGCCAGGCACCCTCAACAGTAATCCCCGGATCATAACCAATGACATTCATGCCTAAATCCAATGCGGCATTGGCAACATAACGGCCAATGGCACCCAGCCCGACCACACCTAAAGTACGACCTGGCAGTTCAAAACCAGCATAATCTTTCTTACCCTGCTCAACCGCTTTACTGATTTCAGTATTATCACCTGTAAGTGCGCGGGTGTAATTCCATGCCTGACATAAATTACGACAACCTATCAACATACCTGCAATCACTAATTCCTTCACAGCGTTGGCATTCGCGCCCGGTGCATTAAAAACAGCAATCCCTTTTTGTGACATTTTTTCGATTGGAATATTGTTGGTACCTGCGCCTGCGCGACCTACTGCTTTCAGACTGTCAGGGATATCCATGTCATGCATCTTGTAAGAACGCAAGATAATCGCATCCGGGGCACTGCATTCAGAAGAAATTTCATAACTCTCACGGGGTAAACG
>JALXDW010000318.1 GCA_027070385.1 Chromatiales bacterium | reverse complement strand
GTTTCCGAATCTCGGGTTTAGGCCAGCTGATTGAAGCAGGTATTGAAGCAGATCGAACTATAGTGTTTGGCGATTAATAAAGGTACATAAAAATGGCTGATGTTAAAAAGTTTTTATATGTAAATCGTAAAGCACCTTATGGAACGATTTACGCTTGGGAATCGTTAGAAGTCGTCCTTATCGGCGCTGCTTTCGATCAAGACGTTGCTCTGGCTTTTATTGATGATGGTGTTTATCAGTTGGTTAAAGGTCAGGACACTAAAGAAATTGGCATGAAAAATTTCTCGCCAACCTACTCGGCTTTGGGTGATTACGATATCAACAAAATCTATGTTGAAAAAGAATCCCTTGAAGCACGCGGTTTGACAATTGACGACCTTCAACATCTCGTATGGGAAGATGAAGACGAAGATTGGGCAGAGAAAGATTCAATTAAAGTTGTGACTGCTTCTGAAATGGCAGAAATAATGGATCAATCAGAAGTTGTTTTAAGCTTCTAGGAGAATTAAAAATGTCAATGTTACATATCGTAAATAAATCTGCACTTGACCGTAATTCATTGGAAACCTGTGTGAACCATACATTGAAAGGTGCCACTATTCTGATGATTGAAGACGCTGTTTACAGTGCAATGAAAAACACTGCTGCTTCGGGCATGGTAGAGGGAGCAATGAAAGATGTTTCTGTTGCAGTACTCGGGCCGGATCTGAAAGCACGAGGCATCAGTGAAGATAAATTAATTGATGGCGTAACCGTAGTTGATTACGCTGGATTTGTTGAATTAACCACTAAGAATGACACTGTTCAATCTTGGTTATAATTCTTTAAACTATAAAGTTCACTAGAACGAGGAAAATAACATGGCTACTATCGAAGTAAATGGTAAGCAACTGGAAGTTGATGAAGAAGGTTACCTGGCAGATCTTAACGACTGGGAACCAGCAGTTGCCGAAGTAATGTCTAAAGCTGAAGACGCTGAATTAACAGACGCTCACTGGGAAGTTATCAACTTCTTACGTGAATACTACGAAGAATACCAAATCGCACCAGCAGTACGTGTACTGACAAAAGCAATTGGTAAAAAACTGGGTAAAGATAAAGGTAACAGCAAGTACTTGTATGAGTTGTTCCCATATGGCCCAGGTAAACAAGCATGTAAATATGCCGGTTTACCAAAACCAACTGGTTGCGTATAAGTTACACGCACAGTAAAGTTTGGAGGTTAGCCTGGCTAACCTCCCCACTTTATATAAATAATTGACCTGAAATAATTAAAGCGGGACCTGATAAATGTCAGCTCTATCAGTTTTTTATACAATTTTATTTTATTCAGCAGCTACTATTTTTATAGTAGGACTTGCGTATCGTATTTCTGTCTACGCAAAAACACCTGCACCTTTAAAAATTCCAACAACTCCTGCACCGACAACAAAGTCAGGTGTTGTTTTCCGTCTATTTACTGAGGTTGCACTGTTCAATAGTTTGTTCAAGTCAACCAAATGGACATGGCTCTTTGGCTGGATGTTTCATCTTTCATTGTTACTCGCCTTCTTTCGTCATTTACGTTATGTATTATCACCGGACTCCGTTTTCTGGCCACTCATTAATAACTGGCTTGTTCTGTTCGCTGGACAATACGGTGGCTTCTTGATGCTGATTGGCCTTGCCGGATTATTTGGTCGACGTATTTTTGTAGACCGTGTGCGCTATATTTCGTCACCTTCAGACTACCTGATGCTCATTTTAATCTTTACTATTGCAGCAACCGGTATGCTAATGTCTTTTGTAAACCATACTGATATTGTACAACTGAAAGCCTTCGCATTTGGCCTCGTTACCTTTAATCCTCAGGAACTTCCTGGCGATACGCTGGTACTTATTCACTTGGCACTTGTCGCTTCATTAATGATTATATTTCCAGTCAGTAAATTATTACATGCACCGGGTATTTTCTTTAGCCCAACGCGTAATCAGGTTGATAATCCACGCGAACAACGACACATCGTTGAGTGGGCAGCAAAACTCGAAGCTGATAGAGAATAAATACGATAACGATTTTTTGAGGAATCTACCGTGGCAGATTTTGAAGTAGCAAAAATAACAAAAGGATATGTCAGTATCCCCAAGCTGAAAGAAGGTACCATGGCTCACAGCCAGCCTTTTATCGCAAAAGAAAAATTTCAGGTACCACTGGGTTATCCAGGTGAACTGATTGATAACTGGAAAGAAGTGGTCATCGAAAAACTGAAAGAACTGTCAGGCAAGTACCGTTCTTTAAAAGTCTTCCTCGATTCATGCATTAAATGCGGTGCATGTACAGATAAATGTCATTACTTTATTGGCACGCAAGACCCTAAAAACATGCCGGTTGCTCGTCAGGACTTGTTACGGCAAGTTTACCGCTACTACCATACCTTCACCGGTCGCCTCTTTGCGAAACTGGGCATTCCCGGATTTGTTGGTGCCAAAGAACTGACAAAAGAAGTGATTGATGACTGGTACGTTTATTTTCACCAGTGTTCACAATGTCGTCGCTGCTCCGTATTCTGTCCGATGGGTATTGATACAGCTGAAATCTCGATGGCTGCCCGTGAAATTCTTGACCAGATTGGTGTTGGTCAGAAATACTGTAACGAAATTATTGAAAAAGCCGGTCGTATTGGTAACAACCTTGGTTTACCTGAACCGGCACTGCTTGACACACTTGAAGGGCTTGAGGAAGAAATTGAAGATGACACAGGGGTTGCGGTTAAGTTACCTCTTGATAAAAAAGGTGTGGATATTTTATTAGTCACCCCTTCTGCTGACTTCTTCGCAGAACCACATGTTGATGGTTTAATGGGCTACGCAAAAGTATTCCATGAAGCCGGTGTTAGTTGGACTGTCAGTTCATATGCTTCAGAAGCCGCTAACTTTGGTATGTTTATTGGTAGTTATGAAAACATGCGCAAGCTTTCATTGCGTATTCGTAAAGCAGCCATAGATTTAGGCGTTAAACGTATTGTATTTGGTGAGTGTGGTCATGCCTGGCGTGTTGCCTACAGCTTCCTGAATACATTAGCGGGTCCATTTGATTTTCTGGATCCCAACTACCCTGTTCCACAACACATTTGTGAATTTACATATAACATGATTCAAAACAATGAACTCACGTTCGATAAATCACAAAATGATGATATGACGCTGACATTCCATGATTCGTGCAACGTTGCACGTGCATCCAGAATGGGTGACGAGCCCGGTGGTCAGTTCAAGATTCCACGTGCCGTTATTAAGGCAGCATGTAATAACTACGTTGACATGCCTTCGGACACTATTGGTGAGTCTACTTTCTGCTGCGGTGGCGGTGGTGGTTTACTGACTGATGACTTAATGGAGTTACGCGTTAAAGGTGCCCTACCTCGCGCAACTGCATTAACACATGTAACGAATGAATATGGCGTAACACATATGGCCGCTATTTGCGCGATATGTAAAAGCCAGTTTACAAAAGTGCTTCCATACTATGGATTCACTATGGACCAGATTGTAAGTGTTCATCAACTTGTCAGTTCTGCAATTGTTTTGAGCGATGCGCCTAAAGACAACGAAGAATCTGATGAAACAGATGCCGCTTAATAACTTTTAACATATATACAAGTATCATACGTATTGGAGACATAGATATGGCAACATCAAGCGAAGATATCAATACAAAGCTAACGTTCCGTAAATTTAAAGATGGTGACAACAAGGTTACTGACTTTTCTAAAAAAATATTTGTAGAAGATACTTCTTACAAATGCCCTACTTATGTACACCGTACACCGCCTTGTCAAGGCAGTTGTCCTTCTGGTGAAGACATTCGTGGTTGGTTAGATATCGTTCGAGGTATCGAAAAACCAGCCGCAGATATGTCCATGCAGGAATATGCTTTCCGTCGCTCAACAGCGGCAAACCCATTTCCTTCAATCATGGGTCGAGTTTGTCCTGCACCCTGTCAGGATGGCTGTAACCGTAACCAGGTTGAAGACTTCGTAGGTATTAATGCCGTTGAACAATATATTGGTGACACCGCATTAGACAAAGGCTTTGCTTTTGAAGCTGCAGCAAAAGATACTGGCAAAAAAGTGGCTATTATTGGTGGTGGTCCAGCCGGCCTTGCTGCTGCATACCAACTACGTTTAAAAGGTCATGCTTGTACAATTTTTGATGACCATGAAGATCTGGGCGGAATGATGCGTTATGGTATTCCAGGCTATCGTACCCCACGTGAAGTACTTGATGGTGAAATCAAGCGTATCGTAGATATGGGTGTTGAAGTAAAAACCGGCACACGTGTTGGCGTTGATGTCAGCATGGAAGATGTTGAAAAAGAATTTGATGCTGTATTATGGGCATTAGGTGCTAAAAAAGGCCGCCCTCTCCCTATACCCGGTGCAGAAGCTGTTAACTGCCTAACCGGTGTTGACTTCCTCGAAGCCTTTAACACGGGTAAATTACAACTTGTTTCTGAAAAAGTTGTGGTCATCGGTGGTGGTGATACCTCTATCGACGTTGTATCGGTTGCACGTCGTCTGGGGCATATCACAGAAATTCATGAAAAAGATCGCCCGGAAAACGTTATTCTTGGTCACACTGCGCACGATGTTGCCTCCAGTGCCAAGCGTCAAGGCGCAAACGTTACTTTATGCTCACGTTCTCCAATCGAAAAAATGCCTGCGGCACAACATGAAATTGAGGATGCAACACGTGAAGGTGTAACAATTCTTGGTTGCATCAGTCCGGTTGAAGTTGTTCGAGATGCCGATGGCCGAGCCACTGCACTTCGTGTTGTAAAATTGGAAGACGATGGTAAAACACCTATTGAAGGTTCTGAATACGACATTGAATGTGACTTGATTGTTGCTGCAATCGGTCAAGGTGCAGACTTAACAGGTATCGAAGCCATTGGTAATGACAAAGGCTTTATTGATGCTGATGCCCACTTCCAGGTTTCAGGTAAAGATGGTCACTTTGTCGCAGGTG
>JALXDW010000317.1 GCA_027070385.1 Chromatiales bacterium | reverse complement strand
ACGCTTTACAGTCGTTAAAACCATCACTTAATGACTAACTTGCTGGCCTTATACACTATAATAAGGCTATGATTAATAACAATTAATTATAATGACAAAACTATGAACCTTATCCGCTTACTCGTTATTGTTGCCATTGTATGGCTGGTCTACCGTATGTATCAGAACTGGCTTAGCAGCAATAAAATTGCCCGCAAACAACAAGCCCGACAGGCTGAAATTAAAAACATGGTGCAATGCTCACGTTGTGGTCTTCATTTGCCTGAAAATGAACCACTAAAACAGGGTGGGAAATTTTATTGCTCTGAAGCTCATAAAAACTAAACAACGGTTACTCAAAGTCCCCTTTTAATGGTAACAAAAAACACTTTCACACTGAACCCACCTGCCCTCAATGCGAAAGGCTCTGACGAACATATCGATCCGTGGAAACCGTTAATCTACCTGAATATTTATCGAACCGCGCTTTCTGCTTTTTTTCTTTTTTTAGCCATAACCCACAGTACCTTTCATCCGCTCGGTAGCCTGAATGAAACACTGTTTACCCAAACAAGCCTTTACTACCTGGTCTTCGCTTGTATTTTCTGGGTGATGATTCAACTAAAAAAACCGAATCAACTTGTACAAATTCACAGTAACGTTTTAACCGATTGTATTGCCATCTTGTTATTAATGCATTCCAGTGGAGGTATCCAGACCGGCCTGGGTACCTTATTAATTATTACAGTGGCTGGAAACAGTATGATTGTACCGTTTCGTTCAGCACTTTATTTTGCTGCACTGGCAACCATCACCCTGCTCGCACATCAGTTATTCAGTCATTATACCCAGAGTGAGCCAACATCAAACTATACCTATGCCGGTATTCTGGGACTTATCTTCTTTGCTGCTGCAATCATTTCCCATAAATTATCTATCCGCCTGAAAGAAAGTGAGGCGCTTGCCGTAAAACGTGGCGTTGACCTTGCCAATATGGCGCAACTGACGGAACATATCATCCAACGAATGCAGACAGGTATTCTCGTTATAGATAATGATAATGATGTACGTCTTATCAATGAATCTGCATGGCACATGCTTGGAATGCCTTCAACCAATAACCTGCCCAACCTCTCTATTATCGTTCCGGAACTCGTGCAACAAGTAAAACAATGGCGAAAAAACAGTGACTTTACGCCACAGATCATCCGTCCAACACCACTGCACGCAAATGTAATGCCACGTTTCGCAAAAATTACCCAGGACAGTAAATCGGGGATCCTTATCTTTTTGGAAGACACCTCCGTCATGGCTCAACAGGCTCAACATTTACAATTAGCCGCACTTGGCCGTTTAACCGCCAGTATTGCACATGAAATCAGAAATCCGTTAGGGGCTATCAGTCATGCAGGCCAGTTACTGGAAGAGTCCGACAACCTGGACAAGCATGATAAACGTCTGACTCGGATTATCGCTGATCAGTCTGCACGAATGAATACTATCATTGAAAATATTATGCAGTTAGGGCGCCGGGATCATTCCCAACCAGAAGTGTTTAAACTAAAAACTTTCCTGCAAAAATTCATTAACAGTTTTATGGTGAACCAACATATTGATAACAGAGTACAAACATCCAACGACCGTCACGAAGAAATTAGCATTGACATTCATCCCGATGACGTCGAAATCCGCTTTGATATTTCACATTTGGAACAGATACTCACAAACCTTTGTGAAAACGGTTTACGCCACAGTCAAAGTTATACGGGGAAACCCAAAATAGAACTACGGGGCGGTATTACGCCTGAATTTAACCGCCCTTTTCTTGATATTATTGATCATGGTAGCGGCATTGAC
The DNA here is from genome assembly GCA_027070385.1 of Chromatiales bacterium. Classification (GTDB taxonomy): domain Bacteria; phylum Pseudomonadota; class Gammaproteobacteria; order UBA6429; family Thiohalophilaceae; genus SZUA-37. Next base: position 3,175 of record JALXDW010000317.1, on the reverse strand, counting down.
TCAGAAACCGCTCAACATATTTTCGAACCTTTTTTTACAACCGAACCCACAGGAAGTGGCTTGGGTCTTTATATTTCACGAGAACTCGCAGAATGTAATCAGGCACGGATGAATTATATTCCGGTTGCAACCGGAGGCAGTTGTTTTAGAATTACTTTCCAGGATCCCCGACGCAGTATAAGTTAATGAATAAAAAAACAAATTTTAAAGCACTGATAGTGGATGATGAGCCGGATATTCGAGAGCTATTGGATATTACCTTGTCACGCATGGATATTGAAACACAAACCGCAGAAGATATTACCCAGGCCAAAAATTTCCTCACAGAAAACACGTTTGATTTATGTTTAAGTGATATGAAATTGCCCGATGGCAATGGTATCGATCTTGTACGACATATTACCAAACACTATCCTCAACTACCTGTGGCAATGATTACCGCACACGGCAACATGGAATCGGCCATTGAAGCACTTAAAGCCGGTGCTTTTGATTTTGTATCAAAACCCGTTGATTTAAAAATACTTCGAAATCTGGTTTCAAGTGCGCTTAAACTTAAAAATAAAGCATCAGAAAAAATCATTCACTCGGAACAGGCTCTGCTCGGAAAATCAACGGTCATCGAAAATACCCGTAAAACCATTATTAAACTGGCACGCAGCCAAGCACCGGTTTATGTCAGCGGTGAATCCGGCTCAGGAAAAGAACTGGTTGCCCGACTTATTCACGACAATGGCCCAAGGAAAACACAACCATTTATACCGGTAAACTGTGGCGCTATTCCATCTGAATTAATGGAAAGTGAATTCTTTGGACATAAAAAAGGCAGCTTTACAGGCGCAACGAGTGATAAAATCGGATTATTCCAGGCCGCAGATGGTGGAACACTTTTTTTAGATGAAGTCGCTGACTTGCCATTATCCATGCAAGTCAAATTACTACGTGCTATACAGGAAAAAGCCATCCGCCCTATTGGCGAGCAGGATGAAGTGGCTGTTAATGTTCGCATCCTGAGTGCAACACATAAAGATTTACAACAGCTGGTTGAAAAAGGTGAATTCAGGCAGGATTTATTTTATCGCATCAATGTTATCGAAATAAAAGTACCGGCTCTACGTGAGCATGTCGATGACATTCCTCTGCTTGCACAACATTTTCTACGCAAAATAGCCAAAGAATGGCAAACCGACGTTGTTAAATTATCCAATCCGGCAATAAAGGCATTACAGGCCTATCACTTTCCAGGTAATGTTCGCGAATTGGAAAATATACTCGAGCGTGCAATGACACTTTTTGAAGGCAATACCATTTCACCTGACGACTTACAATTACCGGCTAATAAAGCGGCTTCAGATACCACAGATAATAATGAAAACAACCTGAATCTCGACCCGACATTACTCAATACTGAAAAAGAAACCATTATAAGGGCACTCGAGCAAACAAAATACAATAAAACAGCTGCTGCAAAATTATTGGGTATTACTTTTCGGGCATTGCGTTATCGAATCAAGAAACTGGGTATCGAATAAAATAGCAACCAAGCTACCAGTTCCTCAACTTGCCTCGCATCTTGTAACGGTATTTTCCTGTTGCATCACGTTGTCCCAAAAAACGTAATCCCGTTCGCAAATCCGCGGAAGCACTGTTTCGTGCCCCCATAGCAAGACGAATGTTATAAACACCATTACCTTCTATTTTGATATTACCATCAAGAATTAAAGGGCCACCTTGATCTGCCAGAACAAGTTGAGTGCCTAACAGTTTTGGTGATGCCTGAATCAAAATATCGCCATACTCGATTCGTTGTGGTGAAACCAGCCCTGCTTTTGAAATAACAATGCGTGACTTGAGATTAATACGTTTACCTTTCTCAAGCACGAGTGAATCAATATGCATATTGATATCTCCCGAAAACCGGGCAGGCATACCATACATTAAGGGGGCAACTGAATCAGCCGAAAAAGCAGCTGTAAAATTATTAACCTTTATGTCACCAGAAAATGAAACCGCCAGATTACCTGAACCGGATATTTTATTGGTTGTAACTGCCTGATTGCTAAACTTGATATAAGCATTAAGCTCACCAAATACTAAAGGCAATACATTCAACTTCCAGTCTAATTGACCAAGATTAATACCGGCTATTTGAACACTTGCTGCATTACCCGACCAGATCGTACCATTCACTGCAGTCATTTGCAGTTGCCTGTTTAACTGTGGATTGTTCTGAATAAAGGATACAACAAAACTCGCAGGAAGTGTCGCTATTAAAAAAATAATATAGGATAAGAGCCCGAATATTGCATAACGTATATATTGACGCCTTTTGACCTGTTTATGCTTGCGCCGCTTGCTACGAGCCGGTTTTTTCAGTTTAAAACCCATCATGGTACTTCCAGATAAACAGTAACATTAATACGCCCGGGTGTGGGCTGACGATCTACGGTTAATTTTCTCACAACAACGCCGCCGCGCGTAACAAGCTGATCCAGCCAGTTCATCACGTTGTCAAAAGGTACATTATCCATTGATATTCGTAAATTATTTTCACTATCAGATTTTATATTCAGTGAATTCGCCAAACCGTTTCTTTTTGCTGCTGTATTAATAAGGTTGTTCAGAAATTGCTTGCCAGGTTGAACATCAATGCTGCCTACACCTCGCAGTTTTCTTATTTCACGCGCTTGCTGTTTCATGGTAATAAGCTGTTTACGTTGTGCCTGAACCCGAATACGCGCATCGTCCAGACCTTCAGTGAAAGGTTTCCATATAAATTGATAAGGTAAAGCAACAGCTAACATGACGGCAGCAACAATAACCAGATTGCGTTCGCGTGCTTCAAGACCATTAAAATATTCTTTTAATCTGTTCATCAGCCCTGCCTTCTAATTTCAATTCGACTGACAACTTTATTTTTATTTTGTGATGCCGACTTGATTTCCACTTTCATTCCAGCCCGCTCTGACAATGTTTTTTCCAACCGGTTAAGCACAGAAAAATCTTTCACTTCCAGTTCAATATCAATCCGGCCATTTTGATAACGCAGCGAACGAATAATCAGACTTGGCGTTGCGCTTAATACAGGTGCCACGCCGGCTAGCATAACAGGCAAGCTGGCCTGACTATTACCGGTGCGTTTTTGTAATGCTTGAAGTTTTTGTTGCATTTGGGC
>JALXDW010000316.1 GCA_027070385.1 Chromatiales bacterium | reverse complement strand
GAGTAGGTGATCTTACAGACGTTTTATTAAACTTTGAGTAAAGTAATGTTCAGAAAACTCCTCGCACCATTCAAATTAAAAGCCAAAATATTAGGTGTATCCAGCATTTTCCTGTTTGGAATGGTTCTTGTTGTTATATTGGGTGGTTATGTTGTAGTTGTGCAGCTCAACACTATTGGCGATGCTGTGCAATTAGCTTCTGACAGAGTAACTGCAGCCAATAATACGCGTGCTGCAATTATCAGTATGGATCGAAATATCCAGGCACTTATAGCGAATGATGAGAAACAGGGTATACGGAGTGCCGCTATTGCTTCGATAAGAAGTGGTGCCAAAATTGATGAAGAGCTTGTTAAGCTACAAAAATTATATGGTAAAAATAATCCGGATGTAAATCAGTTAATTTCAAATATGAAATCTTTGCGTCCCAGACAAATGCAAATTATTGGTAAAGCAAGAGCAAATAATGATACTGAAGCATTAAAAATGGCAGCAAGCATTCATGATAAATTTTTTAATATTATTAAACTTGCAAGTAGTATTGTAAAAAAAGGTGAGCAAGCTTTACTTGATGATTTAGCCAGATTGAAAAATCAGGCTTTTGATATGTTTAAAATTATAGGCATTATTTCAGCCGTTGGTGTTTCATTGGGATTATATATTGCTTTTCTGGGAGCCAGAATGATGAGCCGACCTTTAGCCAGTATTCAGGAAACGATGGAGTATGTTGCGGCTGGTGATTTGCGCCATGATATAGCAGGTAAAGTAGGTGGTAAAGATGAGATAGCTCAAACAATTATTGCCATAAAAAATATGATTGAGCGTTTAAGAGGGCTGGTCAGCAAAATTTCAAAAGCAAGCCAGGATGTCAATTCTGAAACTGATGGGCTAGCTAGTAATACGGCTGTTATTCGTCAGGCAACCGCGACACTCGATGGTATCGTTTCAAATATTGAATCTGATACTAATCATGTTACAAATACCGCTTCAGAAGCCTTTGAAAAGGCAACGGATGCATTGGATATTGCCCAACAGGCATCAGGAATGGCAAAGGAATCTACAAAGGATATTCTGGATGCTGTTGAAAGTTTTTCTGCTTTTCAGGCAAAGATAGATGAAACTGCAAGTAACAGTGAAACCCTTTCTGAAATCGCAAGTAAAATTTCAACAATCACCAAAACAATCAGCGATATATCTGAACAGACAAATTTGCTTGCATTAAATGCTGCAATTGAAGCTGCTCGTGCGGGTGAGCAGGGTCGAGGTTTTGCTGTTGTAGCTGATGAAGTTCGTACTTTAGCCGGACGAACAGGGAAAGCCGTTGATGAAATATCAACACTGATTGGAAGTATCAGTTTAAGTGTCAATGACACAGTAGAATCTATACACAGCGCACGTGATGATGTTGTTGAAAATATTGATTCATTAAAAATGGCAGCAGAAAAAAGCAGTTCAAGTAGTGAACAGGCAATGCAAATAAGTCAGGAGATGCAGGACTTAACAAGGTTAATAGAAACACAACGTGAGGCTACTTCACGTATTAGTGGTACGGTTCTGGAATTGGCAAGTGTGTCGGAAGATAACAATAACCAGGCTGATGCTTTGATCTTGCTGGCAGAAAGTTTGGGTAGTGCAGCAAGTGAACTACAAAGTGTTGTTAATCAATTTGATGTATAAACATTTACTCGGATATATGTAAGGAGTGTTATATGGAATATGTGTATAAAAGATTCAGTTTAGCTGTACTGACTATTCTATTTTTATTTAGTAATAATATTTTTGCTGCTGAGGGGAAGTATGTTTTTAAAGCGGGACATCCAAGTCTTAAAGAGTGGCTATTACCTGATACCGTTCCATATCCTGAAGGAAATAAACCTAATAAAGCACGTATTAAATTAGGAAAAAAGCTCTTCTTTGATCCCCGTTTAAGCGGAGACGGAAACATGTCTTGTGCAACATGCCATAATCCTGCATTAGGCTGGTCAGACGGTTTGCCTACTGCAAAAGGGGTGAAAAGTAAGGTGTTGGGAAGAGCGTCGCCAACTGTTTTCAACACAGCGTATAACTCAATTCAAATGTGGGATGGTCGAAAAAAGTCACTGGAAGATCAGGCTATGGGCCCAATGGAAGCGACTGTAGAAATGAATATGAATACTGCGAAGTTATTCAAGTGGTTGAATTCAAATAAAGAATATATAAGTTTATTTAAAGCCGCATATCCGGGTGAGAAAATTGCAGCTCCAACTGTCTCTAAGGCACTTGCAACATTTGAGCGTACTGCTATCAGTAATAATTCAGCTTTTGATCGTTGGGTAAAGGGTGACAGCAAAGCCATGTCAGAGCAGCAAATACGTGGTTTTAAATTGTTTGTTGGTAAAGCCGATTGTGCTGTTTGTCATTCCGCACCTAATTTCACAGATAATGGATTTCACAATATTGGGTTAGCCTCTTGGGGAAATAAAAATCCTGACATGGGACGTTATACGCAACGACCTTTACGACTGATGAAAGGAGCTTTTAAAACCCCTACATTACGTGAAATAGAACGTACTGCACCTTATTTCCATGATGGTTCTGCAAAAACATTACAGGATGTTGTTAAACATTATTCACAAGGTGGTGTAGTTAAAACGAATCTTTCACCGAATATGACAAAAACAAAATTATCTGCTAGTGAAAGGGATGACATTGTTGAATTCATGCGAGCGTTAAGTTCGCCTTATAAAGCAATAAGTTTACCCGAATTACCATTAAATTAAAGTATGTTTTATAAAAGGAGAGTATAAATGTTTAATAGATTTTTAGTGATAGCAACCTGCTTGATTCTGAGTTCTGTATCTTTTGCGGCAGAGTTTGAGGTAGGGCAAAAGAATAAGCAGTTTACAAAAAGGAGTTTGACAATAAAAGCAGGTGATGTTGTCAAGTTTACCAATGAAGATCCATTTTTTCATAATGTGTTCAGTTTGTCTGAAATTAAAACTTTTGATTTAGGTTCTTATCCGAAAGGAGAATTTAAGACAGTCACTTTTGATAAAAAGGGAAAAGCAGAGATCGAATGTGCTATCCATCCTAACATGCGCATGACTATTACAGTGGAGTAATAATTATGGAACGATTTTTACTTGGTTTGAGTTTTATTCTGGTCTGTTCTATTGTTACAGCTGGTGAATCACAACAATTTTGTGGAAAGGAGGCTTCACCCTGTATTACTTATGGAGCCAATATTTTTAGTGAACGTTGTGCTTTGTGTCATGGTTCAGATGGACATGGTGAAGGGATTTTATCCATGCAAATGAAAAATTATCCAAATACCAATTTATTGGAAGCTAAACAAGGGACAGATCTTGCTGCTCTTACCAAAGTAATACGTTATGGTGCCACTATGTCTGGTATTAGTGCTGAGATGCCACCTTGGGGGGACGAACTTACAGCAACACAACTGGATTCAGTTGCAATGTTTGTGGAGTTATTACATCGAAAAAGAGATCGGGCTTTAAAACTTTTACGTGCGGAAGCAAAAAATATAAAACCTTCTATCCGAATAGGCCGTGGGATTTATCAGGGGCGATGTTCTTTATGTCATGGAAAAGGTGGTGAAGGTGATGGAAAAATGGCTCGCATTATCAAAAATCCACCACCTTTTAATTTAACAAAGAGTCGTATGCCGGATGCTTATTTGAAAGAAATTATTAAAAAAGGTGGTCAGGCCATGGCTCGCTCTGAACGTATGCCTCCTTGGGGAACAGATTTGTCCGAGAAGGAAATCGATTCTGTTATTTTATATATTAAAACATTACGGCAATAATTATGTTGATTCGTAAACCGGAGAATTTAAACGGTTTAGATATTCAGGCTTCCGAATTAACAGATGAAGGTTTGTTTCATCAGCGTAGAAAATTTTTAAAGATAATGACTGTAGCCGGACTTACTGGCAGTGTTTTTCCGGCTATGAGTGCTGATAAGAACTGTAAAGCCAATCTTCCGGAAAATATTGATAAGCTCACTCCCTATAAATCAGCTTCACGACATAATAATTACTATGAATTTTCTACTAATAAGAAAATGGTGGTACATATTGCCAGAGAATTAAGTTTAAAACCCTGGGCAATTCAGATTAGTGGTGAAGTTGAGAAACCTTTGACTATTAATCTGGAAGATATCATTAATAAAATGACGATTGAAGAACGTATTTATCGTTTTCGTTGTGTTGAAGGCTGGTCAATGGTTGTACCCTGGAATGGCTTTTCATTATGTGAATTGTTAAAAAAAGTAAAACCAACCAGTCATGCAAAATATGTTGAATTTATTAGCTTGTATCGTCCAGAGGAGATGATAGGTCAGCGTCAGTCAACACTGGATTGGCCATATCGTGAAGGACTACGTATTGATGAAGCGATGCATCCGTTAACGATGCTTGTGACAGGGTTATATGGTAAAGATTTGCCCGCACAAAATGGAGCACCACTGAGGCTAATTGTACCCTGGAAATATGGGTTTAAAAGTGCGAAAGCAATTACTCATATTCGGTTATTACGTGAAAAACCTGAAACGAGTTGGAGTAAAGCAGTACCAAGTGAATATGGTTTTTTTGCTAATGTAAATCCTTCTGTTGCGCATCCTCGTTGGAATCAGCGTCGTGAAACACGCCTGGGTGATCTGTTTAAAAGAGATACACTCCCATTTAATGGCTATGCCGAACAGGTTGCTTCACTTTACAAGGGCATGAATCTTAAAGTTAACTTTTAGATTATGCGATACTTTATTTATCTTTCAAAAATACCGAAGCATATTGGTAAAATCAAGGTGCTTGTCTTCTTTCTGATCTTGATTCCTCTTCTCACACTAATCGTTGAATTTTACCAACAGAATCTGGGATTGGATCCGCTTGATCGGCTTACACGGTTAACGGGTAAGTCAGCTTTGATATTATTAATTCTTTCTCTGGTTATCACACCTCTTAGACACTTTCTTACTTTATTTATGGTTTATATCAAAGCAGATTATGGTAAGCGTCTGGCTGACTGGAACTGGATTATTAAGC
>JALXDW010000315.1:13396-16528 GCA_027070385.1 Chromatiales bacterium | reverse complement strand
GTGCCGCTGAAACAGAACAATTAGCCAGCATTATCGACACTTTTGCTGCATCATCGTTACAGCGTTTTGAACAAATCGCGGTGGCTTTTTCCGAGATGCAATTACAGGCAAAAAGTGGAGATATTCTGCTGGTTTTTGGCTCTTTTTATACGGTTGCGGCTATCAAGCCGGATTGGATATCGACTTAAAATAACTGAATCTCAGTGACAGATATTGGTACAATAACCTGATGAGTCAACAACCTTCCAATAAGACTGAGCAACCAGTGCAAATAAAGCAACGGGTGATAGGCGCCATTGTACTGGTCTCACTTGGGGTTATTTTTATCCCGATGTTACTGAACAGTGAACGTAGTCTGGATGACGGTACGCCGGTTTTTGGCAGCAATATTCCGGATAAACCGGACTATATAGCAAAAGAACCGGTAAAGAATGTCACACAGAAATCGACGGCGGTCATTATAAAATCACAGGCCGATTTTGATTCACGGGTACCTGTCGACGAACATACCCCTCCACTTAAAGCAGCAGCAACAGAGGCAGCCAGTTTTGCAAAGATTGAGGCAAAAACAAAAAAATCAGCGAATAAAACAAAATTAATACAGACTCAGCCAAAGAAAATTATTACCGCAAAAGTAAAACCTGCAGCCAAACAGCCGGCAAAAGCCTGGGCAATACAAGTAGGCAGTTTTAGCGACAGGAAAAATGCTTTTAAGCTGCGAAATAAGTTACGCAGTAAAAAATTCACTACTTTTGTTGAAGCGGTTAAAACCCCAAAAGGTCGGGTATATCGTGTCAGGGTTGGGCCAGAAATAAAACGCAGCCAGGCTGAAAAAATACAAAAACGCTTAAAAACAGAACTTAAAATAAGCGGCTTGATTGTCGCCCATCCTTAAAATATAAGTTAGTGCAGGAAAGTTGTTCTCTATGATTTGGATTGATTTCGCCATTATTGGCATTATTCTTGTTTCCGCTTTTATTAGCTTGATTCGTGGTTTTGTTCGTGAAGCCTTGTCATTAGTAGGTTGGGTTGTTTCATTCTGGATAGCATTAACTTTTGCAGGTGGCTTTGCTGAATTATTTTTAAACTCCATTGATGACAAAACTTTTCGTGTGGTGGTGGGGTTCGGTATTTTATTTGTCACCTCACTGATTTTATTTGTGGTGGTGAATTATTTTGCGGTACAACTTGTACATCGTACCGGTTTATCCGGTACAGACCGGTTTATCGGTGTGGTATTTGGTATCTTGCGTGGTACTCTGATTGTTGCGGTACTCGTTATGTTGGCAGGTTTGTCCAGTATGCCTCAGGAACCCTGGTGGAAAGAATCGTTATTGCTTTCACAATTTGAAGGGATTGCCTTGTGGTTAGGACAGTTCCTGCCAACGAATATTGGTAGCAGTTTTAAATATTAAATGAAAATATCGAATAATATTGATAAAGGGTTATACTTCAGTTTTATGAATGTGTTGGTGAAAAGAGGGTAGTATGTGCGGCATTATCGGCATTGTTTCAAGTGAACCGGTTAACCAGAATTTATATGATGGGCTGATTGTTTTACAGCACCGTGGTCAGGATGCGGCAGGCATTGTCACCTGTGAAAATGACCGCCTCTATATGCGCAAAGCCAATGGTCTGGTACGGGATGTTTTTCAAACACGCCACATGTTGCGTTTGAAAGGCCATATGGGTATAGGCCATGTCCGCTATCCAACGGCCGGTTGTTTTTCTTCTGCCGAGGCACAACCCTTTTATGTGAACTCCCCGTATGGTATTACTTTGGCACACAATGGCAATTTGACCAATGCGGCTCAATTACGCCGTGACTTGTTTAAGGAAGATCGTCGCCACATTAATACGGATTCTGATTCTGAAGTTTTGTTGAACACCCTGGCACATGAGTTACAAAATTCAGACAAATTAAATGTTGATATCGAAGATATATTCAAGGCTGTCAAAGGTGTGCATAAGCGTTGCCGCGGTGCTTATGCTGTTGTTGCAATGATAACCGGTAAAGGGATTCTGGCCTTTCGGGATCCCTATGGAATACGTCCACTGGCCTTTGGTGAGAAACAAACAGAAACAGGCACAGACATTATTGTTGCATCTGAAAGTGTCGCGATTGATGCGCTGGGTTTTGATCTGGTGCGTGATATTGCACCGGGTGAAGCTATTTTTATAGATGCGAATGGCAAGCATTATACACAACAGTGTGCCGAGTCTCCGGTTTTAAGTCCGTGTATTTTTGAACATGTTTACTTTGCCCGCCCTGATTCCATTATCGACGGTATCTCTGTTTATAAGGCACGTTTGAGAATGGGTGAGTATCTGGCTAAAAAAATCATGCGAGAGTTGCCGAATCATGATATTGATGTCGTGTTGCCGATACCGGATACCAGCCGAACTTCAGCACTGGAACTCTCTTATACGTTGGGAGTCAAGTATAGCGAAGGTTTTATCAAGAACCGTTATATTGGTCGAACCTTTATTATGCCCGGACAAAAAGAGCGCAAAAAATCTGTCAGACAAAAACTCAATGCTATTGAACTGGAATTTCGTGGTAAAAATGTATTGCTGGTCGATGATTCGATTGTACGCGGTACCACCTCCAAGCAAATTATTCAAATGGCGCGTGAAGCTGGCGCGAAGAAAGTCTATTTTGCATCTGCTGCACCACCGGTTATCCATCCCAATGTTTATGGTATTGATATGCCTGCTGCTAAAGAACTTATCGGTTATGGCCGTAGCGATAAAGAAATTGCAACAGCCATCGGTGCCGACTGGTTAATTTATCAGGATTTGAATGATCTGATTGAAGCGGTTAAAAAGAAAGTACCGAATGTAAAGCAGTTTGATACTTCCGTGTTTAATGGTGAATATGTTACCGGTGATATCAGTCACGAGTATCTTGAGCACATTGAAGCCAGTCGTAGTGACGATGCACGCAAGGATAAAGTGAAAGATAATGAAGTTGTTGAGATATATAATAATGCCTGAAAAACCTTTGCATGCGATGCAGTTATTATCGCTATTTGACTTTGCAGTATTTTGCGCATATTCTTAGTTCATATGTCTGAGTACATTGGCGCCGATTTGAAAATCAGCTTGCGGGCGCTTAATAAAAACAGCTAA
>JALXDW010000315.1:8834-13386 GCA_027070385.1 Chromatiales bacterium | reverse complement strand
TCAGCAACCTGCTTTAGTTAAAGCGGGTTTTTTTATGCCCTTAATAAAATAATACGAGGCTTTTATGTCTGACATTAAAAATGACAACGAATGGGGTTTTGATACTTTAGCCGTGCGGGCAGGGCAAAAACGTACCCTGGAAGGTGAGCATAGCGAACCCATTTTCCCAACCTCCAGTTATGTCTTTGAATCAGCGGCCTCAGCAGCTGCACGATTTAGTGGTGATGAGCCGGGTAATATTTATTCACGTTTTACTAACCCGACAGTACGTAACTTTGAAGAGCGTCTGGCTCAGCTTGAGGGTGGCGAATGTTGTGTCGCAACGGCATCCGGTATGTCTGCTATTTTAAGTACTTGTTGTGGTTTACTGGAAGCGGGTGACCATATTGTTTCATCAAAATCTATTTTTGGCAGTACGGTTGTATTGTTCGATAAATATTTATCACGCATGGGGATCACAGTGACCTATGTACCGATAACCGATCTGGATGCATGGCAACAGGCAATTACAAGCAAAACAAAATTACTGTTTGTTGAAACGCCTTCCAATCCATTAACTGAAATTGCCGATCTTGAAGCATTGGCAACTATTGCTCACCGTCATGACAGTATTCTTGTCGTGGATAACGCATTTTGTACTCCGGCATTACAAAAACCATTAACGCTGGGTGCTGATGTGGTTATCCATTCGGCAACAAAGTACATAGACGGGCAGGGCCGTTGTATTGGTGGTGCAGTTGTGGGTAACAAAAAACTGGTTGGTGAAGATGTTTATGGTTTCTTAAGAACAGCCGGGCCGAGTATGAGCCCGTTTAACGCCTGGGTATTTCTAAAGGGTTTGGAAACATTGAATTTAAGAATGAATGCGCATAGTGACAATGCTTTGAAACTGGCACAGTTTTTAGAGCAACATGAAAATGTGAATCGGGTTTACTATCCCGGTCTGGCTTCGCATCCGCAACATGCACTGGCGGTAAAACAACAAACTAATTTTGGTGGGGTGCTGGCTTTTGATGTGAAAGGGGGTAAAGCAGCCGCATGGAATTTGATTGACAAAACAAAGTTATTATCCATCACGGCAAATTTGGGTGATACAAAAAGTACAATCACGCATCCGGCGACGACCACACATGGCCGTTTAACCGATGAGCAACGTGCAGAAGCTGGTATTACTGACGGAATGATTCGAATTGCAGTTGGTCTGGAAGACATTAACGACATTGTTAATGACATAAGTCAGGGTTTGTAAACCATATGCCCTTATTAACACTGGATAATGCCTGTTTAAGTTATGGCCATGTCGCCTTACTGGATAAAGCGAAACTTACCATTGATAGTGGTGAACGCATTGCTTTAATTGGTCGTAATGGTGAAGGCAAGTCAACGCTGATGAAAGTACTACTGGGTGAAGCAATGCTGGATGATGGCAGCATCTGGCGTGCTCCCGGATTAAAAGTATCTTATCTGATGCAGGAAGTCCCCAATGATGAACAACGTAGCGTTTTTGAAGTGGTTGCCAGCGGTATTGAAAATGTGGGTCAGTTGATCACAGACTACCATAATACGGTACATGCACTTTCAGAAGTTGTGGATGAGAAAGAATCTACACGCTTAGTGAATCAACTTAATGAGTATCAGAATCAGCTTGAACGTCTGGATGGCTGGTCACTGGAGCAACGTGTAGAGGCAATGGTCAGTAAATTATCTTTGCCTGAAGATGCATTGGTCAGTAGCCTGTCGGGGGGATACAAGCGCCGTGTGATGTTGGCGCGTGCGCTGGTTTGTGAACCGGATATTTTATTGCTTGACGAACCTACCAACCATCTGGATATTGAATCCATTCTCTGGCTTGAAAATTTTCTGCAAAATTATAAAGGGACAATTTTATTTGTTTCGCATGACCGTGCGTTTATTAAAAAACTGGCCACACGTATTATTGAACTGGATCGTGGCAATATTACTTCCTGGGAATTTGGTTACGAACAATACCTGGTTAAAAAAGAAGAATTCCTGGCCATTGAAGCTGAGCATAACGCCAAGTTTGATAAACGACTCGCGCAGGAAGAACAGTGGATTCGTAAGGGTATAAAAGCACGTCGTACTCGTAATGAAGGTCGAGTGCGGGCATTAAAAGCCATGCGTAATGAGTATGCAAAGCGACGTAAGCAACAAGGGAAAGCAAAACTTAATCTTGATACAGCGGATAGTTCCGGGCGCATTGTTGCAGAGGTACGTAAAGCCAGTTTTAGTTATGGTGATAAACCCATTATAAAAGAATTCAGTACTAAAATACTGCGTGGTGATAAAATTGGTATTATCGGGGCGAATGGTTCGGGTAAATCGACTTTAATAAAATTGTTACTTGGAGAAATAAAGCCAACGACAGGCAAAGTGAAACTTGGTACCCATCTGGAAGTTGCTTATTTCGATCAAAATCGTGCCGACTTTGATATGAATGCCTCAGTGATGGCCAATCTGAATCATGGGCGTGATCGCGTGATGGTCAATGGCAAAGATCGCCATGTTATTGGTTATCTGCAAGATTTTCTGTTCCCACCTGCACGGGTGCAGTCACCGGTTAAAACCTTATCAGGCGGGGAGCGTAACCGTTTATTACTGGCACGTTTGTTTATCAAACCGGCCAACCTGTTAGTGCTTGATGAACCTACCAATGATCTGGATGTTGAAACACTTGAATTGCTTGAAGAATTATTGCTGAATTACGAAGGCACCTTGATTCTGGTGAGTCATGATCGTCAATTTCTGGATAACATTGTTACGAGCACTATCGTGATGGAAGGCAATGGTCAGGTCAATGAATACGTGGGTGGCTATGACGATTATTTAAGACAGCGTGCAGAGCCTGTTAAAGAAGTATCTGTAAAAAAGGATACATCAACCAATAAAGCTACTACAGCAAAAAAAGAACCACCCAATGAAAAACCGGCAGCAAAAAAACGAACTTATAAAGATCAACGTGAACTGGATTTATTGCCTGAAAAGATTGAAAAACTTGAAACCGAACAACAGGAGCTGGTTAATTTGACGAGCAAGCCTGATTTTTATCAGCAAGACAAACACATTGCAAATCAGACCATGGCACGTTTAACTGAGATTGAAGAAGAGTTAAACAAAGCCTTCCAACGTTGGGAAGAACTGGAATAGTTTATTAACCAGCATAGAACAGGATGAGTGAAACCCTAGCACAGCGAAATAAACTGTTAAAAATTTATAATGAATCACTTCAGTTCGTTAAGGGCGATATCTGCGTCCAAAATTATCTGCAAACCCATCTTGGTAAACTGCAATTAGAACAAACTGACAACATTGCAATTCTTGCCATTGGTAAAGCAGCTGCCAGTATGGCTCAGGGTGCTTATCGTGTTTTAAAAGATAATATCATTCATGGTTTAGTGGTCACCAAAGATGATCATGTGCTCGGCAATGCTTTATTACCTGGCTTTGACTATATTGAATCAAGCCACCCGATACCCACAGATAAAAGTTTAACCGCTGGTGAAGCAGTCATTAAATTTATTCAGGGCTTACCCGCACAGACACATCTTCTTGTTTTAATATCCGGAGGAGCCTCTGCGTTGGTAGAAAAATTGAACCCGGTCGTTTCGCTGAAAAATATGATTCAGGCAAATGACTGGTTACTTTCTTCAGGCTTGGAAATTGACGACGTTAATCGTATTCGTCAGCAGTTGTCGATGATTAAAGGTGGCAAGTTAGCCAGCTATGCAAAGCATCTTAACGTCACTAATCTATTACTGTCAGATGTATTAAGTAACGACCCTGCCTGTATTGGCTCGGGGTTATTTGTTCCTGCTCTAAAACAAAATAGAAATATTTATTTACCAGACTGGCTTAAAGCATTATTAAGTCAATGTGATAATCCTGATGTCGAGTCTGAATTAAAAAACACGGTAGTTTTTACGGATCTGGTTGCGACTAATCGTATTCTGTTAAATAAAATTTCGGCACAATGTTTGTCTGACACCGGTCCCCGTGTGTTTGATACTCATCCTCCTTTATCCGGACAGGTTGAAGTTGAAGCTGAGAAAATAGCATTACAACTCAAACAAGGTGAAAGTGGTTTTTACCTTTGGGGTGGTGAACCGACTGTCAAATTGTCAGGGAGGGTAGGCAAGGGTGGCCGTAACCAGCATTTGGCCTTGTTGATAGCTGAAAAAATTAAGGGTATACAGAATATGGTTGTGCTTTGTATCGGCACCGATGGTTCTGATGGTAATACCGTTGATGCAGGCGCATTGGTGGACGGTGAAACCATAACGCGTGGTGAGCAAGCCGGTTTGGTCGCTAAAGACAGTATTACAGGTTTTAATGCCGGTGAATTCCTGCAAGCCAGTGGCGATGTTATCAATACCGGCCCGACTGGCACGAATGTGATGGATGTGGTGATTGCACACAAGTGGGAATAGGTCTTTTGGTGGTATTTTGGTAAAATCGCTTTATGCAAAATGACTTATTCAGTACGGCATGGGATATTCTTAATATAGCTTCCCCGCAAGAGAAAGTAGAACAGACT
>JALXDW010000315.1:0-8824 GCA_027070385.1 Chromatiales bacterium | reverse complement strand
GCTGTCACTCGCTTTACAAATTCTGACCCGAGTTCAGATTTCCCGATATACAGGCTAGCGGTTCCCGGTCGTCCGGATAAGCCTGAGTTAGTGCAACCACGTGAATTACCACGACGAAAAATAAATTCACTCGAAGGGCGGGTAAGCCTGCTTCATGCGATTTGTCATATTGAATTTAATGCCATTAACCTGGCCTGGGATGCCGTTTATCGTTTTCGTGATATGCCCGTAGAGTATTATTCAGACTGGATGAAAATTGCCAAAGAAGAAGCGGAACATTTCAGTCTATTAAGTGACTATATCAATGAATTAGGCTTTGCTTACGGTGACTTTGCTGCGCATAATGGCTTATGGGAAATGGCTGTGGATACCGACCATGATGTGTTAGTACGAATGGCATTGGTGCCACGGGTGCTTGAAGCGCGAGGACTGGACGTAACACCGGGTATTATGGAAAAATTTGCCAGTGTGGGTGATAAGCGTGCCAATGAAATACTCACTGTTATTCAACGTGAAGAAATCGGGCATGTGGAAATAGGTTCACGCTGGTTTCGGTATTGCTGTGAGCAGCGAGGGCTGGAGCATGACAAAACGTTCAGGGATTTATTAAAGCAGTATATGAATAGCGGTATTAAAAAACCGGTGAATCATGATGCACGATTAAAAGCCGGGTTTACCCAACAGGAACTCGACTATCTAGAAAATAATATGTAAGCAAGGCTAGTTGTAAATTAGTAAATAGTAATTAAATATTTTAAAGTGTTATCTATCGGTTTAGCTCTTATTAGTGTAACCGCATGTAGTAAAAAAGAACCGGTTGATTATGCCTATAAAATCATGTTTATGGAGCAGGAGAAGTTTGTAGAGCCTTACCCGACCCGGGTGATCATAACCCCTGAATTTGTACGCTTTGATGATGGTGAAAACGCAGAGGATTTTATTCTGTTCGACAGAAAACAGTCTTTAGTACACAGTGTGGTGGTTGACGATCAAACTATCATGACAGTGCATAGAAAAGATAGCAAGATCAAGTCCCCGATTAAGCTTAATTTTAGTGAAAAAGATCTGGGTGAAATGAAAGATGCACCACAAGTCGGGGGTAAGCAGCCGCGTCATTATCAACTGCTGGTAAATAATAAGGTCTGTAATGATTTAATCGTGGTGAAAGATTTGCTTCCTGAGGCAGTCAGTGCATTAAGAGAGTTTTCTCTTTTAATGGCATCGGACAGTAAAAAGACTTTATCAACTATTCCGGCTGATATGCTCAATGCCTGTGATCTGGCACAAGACACCTTCGCACCCACACGGCAGCTTATGTTTGGTTTCCCCGTGCAAACCATGGGGCGTAGAGAATATGCCCGTACCCTGGTTGATTTTGATGAAAATTATAAAGTGGATAAAAAACTGTTTGTTTTACCTGCCGGTTATAAACGTTATACCGTACAGGAATTACGTGAAGGTAAGGTTAACTTTGCGGAATAGTTTCAAAAGGTATTGATAACTGTTTCGTGAGTCATCAACCGATTTTTCAGGTATATTCTTTTAAACTGAAAGTTTGATTTTCCAGAGTCAGAATACTACCTTGCGCATACCAGTCGCCTAGTACAATACGTTGTGCTTGTTTGCCATCAAGTTTAAATGTATGCACATCAGGGCGGTGAGTATGCCCGTGTATTAATGTTAATACTTTTGCGTTACGCATGGCTTTTTCAACTTCCTGTTGGTTAACATCCATTATATCGCTGGCTTTTTCAGCCGTTTCACTCTGGCTTATTTCACGGTATTGTTTTGCCAGCGCAATGCGTTCAGCGGGTGTTTTTTCCAGTAATTGTTTCTGCCACTCGGGGTTGCGTACCATGCTACGAAATTGTTGGTATTTAATATCATCGGTACACAATGTATCACCGTGCATTATCAGGTAGCGTTGATCATCAATGGTGATAACCGTACTTTCATCCAGTAACTGGCAACCGCTCAGTTCAGAAAATTGTTGGCCAAGAAGAAAGTCACGGTTACCATGTAGGATATAAACAGGTACATTATTTTCTGTCAGTGTTTTAAGGTGCCTAATCACAGGCTGATAGGCGGGTAGAATACAATCATCACCCAGCCAGGCTTCAAACAGGTCACCCAGAATATATAAAGCACGGGCTTGCCGTGCTTTATTGTTTAAAAAGTTAATAAACAGTTCGGTTATTTCTGGGCGCTGATCACTTAAATGCAAATCAGCAATAAACAGTGTTGTCATTGATAGCCTGACTTATTCGTCTTCAATCACGGCTTTTTCAATAATCACATCTTCGGCTGGCACATCCTGGTGCATACCACTGTTGGTGGTGGAGACATTTTTAATTTTTTCAACCACATCCATACCTTCAACGACTTCACCAAAGACGCAATATCCCCAACCGTCGGGTGTGGGTGAACGGTGATCCAGAAATTTATTATCGGCAACATTAATAAAAAATTGTGCAGTGGCTGAATTCGGATCCATGGTTCTGGCCATGGCAATACTGCCTTTTGTGTTGCTCAGGCCATTGTCGGCTTCGTTTTTAATGGGTGCACGGGTTGTTTTTTCTTTCATACCCGGTTCCATACCACCGCCTTGAATCATAAAATTGTCAATCACGCGATGGAAAATGGTACCGTCATAAAAGCCATCTTTCACGTACTGTTCAAAGTTGGCAGCCGTTTCAGGTGCTTTATCTTTATTGAGTTCGATTTTAATGTCACCGAAACTTGTGGTCATAATGATCATCTTAATATCCTTTCAAGGTCTATTTGCTTATTTCAGGGCTGCCGGGTTTACCAGGGCCACCAATGAGTTCAATCTTTTCGATAACGACAGTTGTCAGAGGGGTATCTTGCCGAAAAGGCCCTTTACTACCGGTTGGTACAGTACGAATTTTTTCAACCACGTCCATACCTTTAACCACTTTACCAAATACCGCATAACCCCAGCCGCGTGGTGTGGGTGAACGGTGATCCAGAAAATCATTATCTTTCACGTTGATAAAAAATTGTGCCGTTGCTGAATGTGGGTCACCGAGTCTGGCCATGGCGATACTGCCTTTGACATTTTTTAAGCCATTGTTGGCTTCATTCATAATAGCAGCATCAGTGGGTTTGCGCTGAAAGTCAGTTGTAAAGCCACCGCCCTGAATCATAAAATTACTTATCACCCGATGAAAAATGGTGCCATTATAAAAACCTTTTTGGACATATTTCAAAAAATTGCCAACCGTTTTTGGTGCTTTTTCAGCATAAAGCTCAATGGTGATTGCACCTAAATTGGTGGTCATGACAACCTGTGGATTTGCAGCATAAGCGTTGTGAGCAAGCACCATGAACAATACAAATATAGATAAGAGTTTTTTCATTAATTGGTTCCATTTTTACAGTGTGAACGGGTTTGTGCTGTTTGCGCGATCATACTAATGTTTAGGGGGTTTGGTCTAGCTTCTTTTGTTGTCTGTGGTGGTTGTCAGATATTTGGTATCGATTGAAAGAATATCTGTGTGAATACACTGGTATTCATGTGCTGGCCATAGGTAAAATGACGGTTTATCCACTTATCAATTTTAGAGACTGAAAATACATGTTGGTCGTTTATAACAGCCTGAGCAAACAGAAAGAAACTTTTAAGCCCATTGATCCTCAAAATGTACGTTTGTATGTATGTGGTATGACTGTCTATGACTTTTGTCATATCGGCCATGCACGGGTGCTGGTTGTTTTTGACGTGATATACCGTTATTTATGCCAGATTTATGGCAGCGAGCATGTCACCTATGTGCGCAACATCACCGATATTGACGACAAAATAATTCAGCGTGCTAATGAGAATAATGAGGATTTCACTCAGTTAACTCACCGCTTTATCGATGCCATGCATGAAGATGCGGCCGCTCTAGGTATTTTACCGCCTAATCAGGAACCCTGTGCAACAGCACATATGACGCAAATCATCGAAATGATTGAAGCTTTGATTAAAAATGGTAAGGCCTACGCGGCTGATAATGGCGATGTTTATTATGCTGTTAGCCACTTTGATGACTACGGTCAGTTATCCGGCAAAAAACTGGAGGACTTACGCGCAGGGGAGCGCGTCGAAGTGGATAGGGCCAAAAATGACCCACTTGACTTTGTTTTGTGGAAAGCGGCCAAACCGGGAGAACCCAGTTGGCCCTCACCCTGGGGGGAGGGTCGCCCCGGTTGGCATATTGAATGTTCCGCGATGTCGACCCATTGCCTTGGTAATCACTTTGATATTCACGGTGGTGGCATGGACTTACAGTTCCCGCACCATGAAAATGAAATTGCACAAAGTGAAGGTGCAACGGGTGAGAAGTTTGTGAATGTCTGGTTGCATAATGGTTTTGTGCGTGTGGATGAAGAAAAAATGTCCAAGTCATTGGGTAATTTTTTCACTATCCGTGAAGTGATTAAACAATATGCACCCGAAGTGATTCGTTATTTTATTTTAACCAGCCACTACCGTAGCCCGTTAAACTATTCCGAAACCAATCTAAACAACGCCAAAGCAGCATTAACCACCCTTTATACCGCTTTAAAAGGTATGGAGCAGGTTGAAGCGGCTAACAACAACGGTAAGGCCGTTGAAAAATTTTACAAAGCCATGGATGACGACTTTAATACCCCCGAAGCCTTATCCAGCCTGTTTGACCTGGCAAAAGATATTAACCGTTATCGCCAGAATGAACCACAAAAGGCAGAACAAGCTGCCGCAAGTCTAAAATTTCTAGCCGCTCAGTTGGGGTTGTTGCAACAAAAGCCCGATGACTTTTTAAAAGCAGGCCAAAGCCAGCAGGGTGGATTAAGCGATGATGAAATTGAAGATTTGATTGCACAACGCAATGCCGCCAGAGCCAGCAAAGACTGGGCAGAAAGTGACCGTATTCGAGATGATTTAAAGATGCAGGGTATTATACTGGAAGACAATGCAGGCCAAACAAGTTGGCGCAGAGAATAGCTTGCGGAACTTGTGCTATATTTTAGGGTCTGTTATTTACGCATGAAAAACAGGGGGGAAATAATGCAGTATTTCAGGATTTTTCTAATTGCTTTCGGGCTTTCAGGGTTTATAGCAAATGCACTGGCAGTATCCGATGCCAGCATGAAAGAAGATAACGCCCATATCCGTAAGTGGAATAAATTTGCGAATGATGTTTTAAAATTACACCACAAACTTATTCAGCAGCATGAGCATGAAATCAAAAAATCCACTGGTGGTTATGCAGGGAATAAAGATTACTACATAGAAGAAAATTATATATCACAAAAAACCGGCAAGTTACTCAGTAAAGTTCAGTGGGAAAAGGCCAATCCGGAGATTATGCACACCATCGAAGTTTATGTGCATGATGAGAAAGGGCGTGTCAAACGTGACTTTTTGGCCGCGTATCTGCCGGATTATCACAATGCGCCCGTGCAAACATTGGTCAGTTTTCATCAATACAGTGGTAAATTGCATGGTTTCCGTTCTTTTGATGCTTCTGGTGATAAAATTCTGGAGCGTTGTGAGGGGGAATACAAAGGCAAACCGTTTGAATTTATTCTGGACGAAGATGAATTGTATGCTGCGTCAATGGATGGTAATCCGATCGAAGCTACAGTGTATTCACTTTGTGTAGGACATTTGCCGCAGGAATTAGGTAAGTATATAAAACCACAATAACGTACTTCTTCCTGAAGCCAGATTGTTTCACTGGCGTTCGTAATGACGTTGGGTTTTTAGTTATTACTGGAGTGGAAAATAGTTTACGCAGTTACGTTGCTTCGTTATTAACTCGTTAATGTGACGCGAAGCACTTAACGCTCATTATTCGCCGCTTCCAGCGTATTTTGCATTAACGTCGCCACTGTCATAGGCCCAACACCGCCAGGAACGGGTGTAATCCAGCCGGCATTTTGTTTGGCGCTTTCAAAATCCACATCACCCACCAGCTTGCCATCTTCGGTGCGGTTAATCCCTACATCGATCACCACCGCCCCTTTTTTTATCCAGTTGCCATCCACAATACCGGGCTTACCAACAGCAACCACTAAAATATCGGCCTGTTTGACCATTTCTTCCAGATTTTGGGTAAAACGGTGGCAAATCGTTACGGTGCAACCGGCCAGTGTGAGTTCCAGCATCATCGGGCGACCTACGTGGTTGGAGGCACCGACCACCACGGCATGTTGCCCACGAATGGGTTGACCGGTTGAAGCCAGTAAGGTCATTACGCCGTAAGGGGTGCAAGAACGTAACACTGGCATACGAATCGCTAATCGGCCTATATTATAAGGGTGAAATCCGTCCACATCTTTCAATGGTGAAATGCGTTCGATCACGGTTTCCGGGTCGATATGCTTAGGCAAAGGCATTTGTACCAGTATGCCGTGTACATCGGGGTTGATATTCAGTTGGTCTATCAGTTTTAAAAGTGCACTCTGGCTGGTATCTTGGTCTAAATTATGTGCAATGGATATAATACCGGCATCTTCACAGCCTTTATGTTTATTGCGCACATACACTTCCGATGCCGGGTCGCTACCGACAAGAATCACCGCTAAACCGGGTGCTGATTTACCCTGTTTGATACGTGCTTCAACGCCTTTTTTTACATCTTGTCGTAATTGTGCCGCTATGGCCTTACCGTCGATTAATTGAGCCGTCATGGGGAAGAAATGCCTGAATATAAAAAGCCTATAATCGCATGAAGTGAGGCATTCGCCAAGTGTCGAGTTTTTAATAGAAAACCGGCCCCAGCCTTGACCTGACTGATATGTTTGCGTATTATCGCGCCCTTGTTCGGGGTATAGCGCAGTCTGGTAGCGCGCCTGCTTTGGGAGCAGGATGTCGGGAGTTCGAATCTCTCTACCCCGACCATTTTTCTTAGTTCTATATTAGTTTTGTAGTCAAAATCCAGAACAAAACTAGTTTGTTTGGTAGTATGAATGCTATCTCGGTACTTTCTGCGCCTGTAGCTCATTTGGATAGAGCATCGGCCTTCTAAGCCGAGGGTAGCAGGTTCGAATCCTGCCAGGCGTGCCAAGTTTATAAGTTCTTACCAGTTCTATGGTGGCTATAGCTCAGTTGGTAGAGCCCCGGATTGTGATTCCGGTCGTCGAGGGTTCGAGTCCCTTTAGCCACCCCATTTTTTCTTCCTTTAAAACAATTACTTAAAAGTGCCTATGAGCGGATTTCTGTAAATTGTTGTTTATTGTGCCTCAAAAAAGAGGTTATTCTTTGTTTTTCTCAAGCTTCCCGGAACACGATTTTGTGGTGAATATGCGTTAACAAGGAAGAGTGGTTGCAATAATATGGCAGTAGACTTGTTTTTCAGTCACCGGAAAATGGAAAACAAGGCACTCTGTATCTAGAACAACAACTGAAAGGGCTAAAGCAGCATTGTGCGAGTATTGAGGTCTTTTATAATAGAATAAGGTGTTGTCAACATCCAGGAAATATAGGCCTGAAGGTCTGAGCTATTACACACTATGTTAAATGTTAATGCTTTAATTGCGTTCATTGGAACGGTTCTTATTATTTTTTCAGTTTGCGTCGATTTTGTTGGCCAGTCGACACCAGGTTTTGGTTTTTTGCAAGAGTCACTATTTGTTATTGGTGTTATCTTGTTGTTTTTTGGTTTGCGGCGTTTATGTATTCCCAGTAAAAATAGATGGGACTGGGTATTCGTTAGTATTTACTTATCAGGATTACTTGTTGCAGGATTGCAGCCAAGTGATTATTCAGTTTCTGAATATAATATTTTTTTGGGGATGAATCATTTTAATGTTCAGGACTTATATGTAAATATTGTTGGTTTTGTTCCATTTGGTTTTTTATTAATGGCCGCGCTTGTTGTATCGGTAAATATATATCGTTCAATAGTGATAACGATAGCCGTTACTACCGGGGTCAGTGTATTCATTGAATATCTACAATATTGCTGTATTCCGGGACGCTATTCATCAGGGTATGATCTGTTATCCAACGTTGTAGCCGCAATATTAGGGATCCTGCTGTACCTTGTTTATCATTGGTTATCATCCGAAAAGAACAGCTGAAATCGGTCAAGCCTATTTTACCGGGAATAGGGGTTAATTAACTGAGGCATAACTTTCTTATCCCTGCTTTCTTTATTTTTTAAATAATCATGGATTATATTTTTTGATAACTTTGCCCATGTCTGGCGTCGGATACGTGGTGTTGTCATATTATCCAGGTACAGCTTTCCTTTTTGTTGTAACGGAACGGGTTTTTGTTTGTTATTTTTTATATCAATAATGGCTTGCGTCATCATGTCGACTCCAAGCTTGACAACTTTCTGGTAAAGAGTATGAGGGTTGTCATCAGTACTGACAGACGGGCGGCCTTGATACAGTATTGCACCATCATCAATACCTGTTGCTATAAAGTGAACGGTTGCACCAATGTATTCAGGTTCTTCATTATAAATGGCCCAGTCTGTTGTCCATAACCCTCGGTAAAATTGAGCTAATCCACCATGTAGATTAAGGGCTCCTTTTTCAGGTAAGCTTAATATTTCGTTGCTTAACAGGGAGGTGCCACAAACAGCAATAAGATCCGGTTTTGCGTTTTTTATATGGTTTATCGACTCTGTACTGTTAATACTGTTTTTCCCATGACATTCGATAATAGCAACATTATCTGCTGGTATAATATTTTCACCTTGCTCACCAAAACTCAGCTGCTTGTCTGGCTTGTTATAAATTGCAAACTTATCTTCAATAATTTCCCTATTTATTCCTCCAATCTTTTCAATTGCTTCAATATAACCTATCTCTTGTATAT
>JALXDW010000314.1 GCA_027070385.1 Chromatiales bacterium | reverse complement strand
TGCAGTATGTGCAAGCATTAAGCCACCGACAACATCACCCACTGCAAAAATATGCGGCACATTGGTTTTACTCTGTACATCGGCTTTAATCACGCCATTCTCAACAGCAACACCGGCTTTATCCAGGTTAAGCGGTTCAAGCACCGGGCGCTTACCCGTTGCCATAATGACATAATCACAGCTGTAGGTTTTCTTTTTACCTTCACTGTCTTCGTAAACCAGTTTCATTTCACCTGGCTTACCTTTTAATTCAACCACTTTGGCAGAAGTGACAATGGTTAAACGTTTATCGTTGTTCAGGATATCCGTTAACTGTTTGGCAACATCGGTTTCAACTTCGGCCAGAATACGTTCCGCACCTTCGACTAACAAAACTTTGCTGCCAAAGTCCTGGAAAATTTGTGCCATTTCAACACCAATCGCACCACCACCGATCACGCCAATTTTCATGGGCTGTTTTTTCAGGCCCCAAACGGTATCGGAGGTTAAAACACCACCGGATTCAACACCTTCTTTGGCACCTGGAATAGGTGGCACAAAAGGAGGCGCACCGGTTGCGATAATGGCTGCCCCGAAAGTAATTGTTTTACCTTTTTTACCCGTGCCGGCAATATCGCGGGTATGTGGGTCGTTGGTATTGCCTGCCGTATCAACATGGACAGAATGACTATCAACAAAACGTGCAAAACCCTGAATCACATCAATCTTCACACCTTTATCGGTATTTAATGCCATGCCACCGCGTGTTTCCAGAACCTCACGGCGATGTTTTTCCAATGCATTCCATTTTAGCTCAGGTTTATTGGTACCGGTGACACCGAGTAATTTATCATGTGCACGATCCCGGATTCTATCTGCCGCTGCACGCCATGCTTTTGATGGAATACAACCACGCCATAAGCATTCACCACCCGGGAAAGCTGAGTCGTTGATCATTGCTACTTTATAGCCTTCACCGACCAAATCACGTGCAGCATCTTCGCCACCCGGTCCACCGCCAATGACAACAACATCGTAATCGTAATTTTTATCTTTTTTCGCTAAAGTAAAACCACTGGACTTAGGAGCGGCCCCCATCGACGCAGTTGAAGCCACCGAAGTTGCAGCAGCATCTAGCCATGTTGGCGTTTCAACCAGTTCTTTAAACGTATTTAAGAATTTCGCTGCATCGGCCCCGTTTACAATACGGTGATCGGCCGTGATGGTGACCGGCATACCCTGTGGCCCCAACGTTGCGATTGCAAAAATGGCAGAAGTGCCCGGTGAAGGAATAGCATCAAATTGTGCAACACCCATCATCCCCATGTTTGAAATGGTAAAGGTCGGGTTTGAGTATTCTTCCGGTTTTAAACGACGTGCACGCGCACGGTCAACCAAATCTTTCCAGTTTGCAGATAAATCCGCCAAATCACGATTGGCAGCATCACGTAAGACAGGAACCACTAAACCCATGCCCGCCGTTTCTACAGCCAGGCCGATATCCACCTGGTCACGTTCTACAATTCTATCTTCATGCTGGTAAACTGCATTAATGCTGGGATGCTTTTCAATGGCTAAAGCAGATGCTTTTGCCAATGTCACCGTCAAAGAAAATCCTTTTGCTTTGGATGCCATTTTTAATGCAGAAGGATCAATATTCATGGTCACCCGGAACAACGGCATGGAGAGAGAATATTCCATATTGTGAGCAACGGCTTTTTCCATTGCCGTCATGGCTCGACCTTCACCCGGTACCTGGAAAATACGCTTGGTTGCTGTTTTTTGTACTTCACTGTTCAGGACATCGGCAGCAACAATAATGCCATCAGGACCGCTGCCGGTAATGCTGTTTAAATCAATACCATGTGCCCCGGCTAATTGACGCGCATAAGGTGTGGCTTTCCCACTGCGTGGACGGGGAGCCGGTGTTGCTCCGGATGGCATTGCAGCGATATGTGTTTTTGCTTTATGCGTTCCAGCAGGAATCGGTTTGGTTTCCGTTGATATTGGGTCTGTTTTTTTAGGGGCTGTAGAGACGGTTTTTGCTTTATGTACAACACTGGCTTCATCTTCGACAATGTAGGCTATCACACCACCCACTTCAATCACGCTATCAACTTCTAACTGTGGGCCGGATAAATAGCCTTCACGAAAAACTTCAACATCCATGATGGCCTTGTCGGTTTCAACCGTCGCTATCACATCACCACGTTCAATTTTGTCGCCAATTTCTTTTTCCCAGGTAACGATGGTACCTTCTTCCATCGTGTCTGACAGTTTAGGCATTTTAACCGCGTAAGCACCTTCGGGCGCATCCGTTTCTTCTTCGGAAACGGCCGTCTCCTGAGTGGTGTTTTGGCTGTTATCGGTTTCTGCTGCAACCGTTTCAGATGTTGCAGATATAGCCATATCACCTGATACGTCTTCTTTGTTTTCAACCAGGTATGCAATAGGAGTTCCAACAGGGACAACCGAGTCAACATCAATGCAACCGGATAGATAACCTTCACGAAAAACTTCAACATCCATGATGGCTTTATCTGTTTCAACAGTCGCAACAACCGTACCGCGTTCGATAAAGTCGCCAACATTTTTTTCCCAGGTGACAATCGTGCCTTCTTCCATGGTGTCTGAAAGTTTGGGCATTTTAATTACATATGGTTCAGCCATCGATATTTAATTCCGAATTGATTTTTTCTGTTTGAAACATATTTATTCTTAAACATGTTTTATAAATAGTGTGTGTAAGTTTAAAACTAACTACTAGCACGTATCACGGAGATGCGAGAGGTTAAAGTACAAGGCAAAAATTAACGAAAAAGCGGAGCTTACAATAGTAAGTGAGCATTTTGAGTTGATTTTTAACGCAGTAATTTAGCCTCTCGTTCTTTGTGATTAAATCTTGCCCATTACTTTCAGAGCACCCATGTATACATCATTCGCATCCGGGATAGCGGCAAGTTCAAGCTTATGGTTATAAGGCACCGGTACATCAGCCGCATAAATACGCATTGGCTGTGCATCAAGTGCATAAAAAGCATCTTCGTTAATAATAGCCATAATTTCCGAGCCAACACCCACTGCCGCTTCATCTTCTTCTGCAATAACAACTTTATGTGTTTTTTCTACCGACTTACGAATGGTTTCCCGATCAAGTGGTTTAAGTGAACGTAAGTCAACCACTTCAGCACTGATGCCATCCGCTTCGAGCTTTTTAGCCGCTTCCAGGCATAAATGTACAGAATAGTTATAGCCGATTAAAGTAATGTCACTGCCTTCACGAACCACTTCAGCACCTTCCAGTGGGCGGAAAAATTCTTCATCAGGCACTTCTTCTTTCATATTGTACATGCGTTCATGCTCAATGATGATAACCGGGTCGTTACAACGTGTTGCTGATTTCAACATCCCATAAGCATCAATGGGGCCGCGTGGTGTTACCACACGCAAACCGGATGTACTCATAAACATACGTGCCAAACGTGCCGAGTGTTGTGCTGCCAACTGGTGAGCTGTGCCACCGGGTGTACGCATAACAATGGGACAGGCAATTCGACCACCCGACATGTAACGAATTTTTGCTGCTGCATTAATCAATGTATCCAGTGCCAATAATGCAAAGTTAATCGACATGATTTCGATAATAGGACGAACCCCTATCATTGATGCTCCAATACCGATACCGGTATAGGAGTTTTCTGAAATCGGGCAATCAATAATACGTTCAGCACCGTATTTATCAAACAGACCATGGGTCGCTTTATAAGTACCACCTGCGACACCAATATCTTCACCCATGGCAATCACTAAAGGATCGTTTGCCATTTCTTCGTCATGGGCGCGTAATATCGCTTCCCAATATGCAATCTCTGCCATGCTAAATATACCTTTATTTATGCTTAAATCTGTTTGTTGCGTTATTTATTAAGAGGGCCAATCCAGCGTGGATCTGGATTATCATCTAATACATACTTGTTCAAGTCTTCTACTTTTGGTTCTGGACTTT
Organism: Chromatiales bacterium; assembly: GCA_027070385.1. GTDB lineage: Bacteria > Pseudomonadota > Gammaproteobacteria > UBA6429 > Thiohalophilaceae > SZUA-37. The sequence continues at coordinate 1,063 of JALXDW010000314.1, read as the reverse complement.
CTTCTGCGAATTTAACGATATCATTTTCAATCTCATCATCAATTTCTTTTTCCATTGCCTTGATGTCGGCTTTGGTAATCAGTTTTGCTTTAATCAGCTTGTCGCTATAGAGTTTGATTGGATCACGTTTTTCCCATTCGGCTTCTTCTTCTTTGGTTCGATAACCTTTGGAATCGGACATCGAATGTCCACGAAAGCGATAAGTCATCAGTTCAAGAAAATATGGCCCCTTCCCTGAACGAACAAAATCAATCGCTGTTTTTGCTGCATCCATCACGGTTTCGATATCCATACCATCATGCTGACTCGCTTCCATACAATAAGCAGTATCTACACGTTTATACTGGTCACGCTGTGCTGTTGAACGGTCAATATGAGTACCAATGGCATAACCATTATTTTCACAAACAAACAGTACCGGTAAATTCCAGACTTTTGCCATGTTCATCGTTTCATGGAAGGTACCCTGATTATTCGCGCCGTCACCGAGGAAACAAATGGCTATCTGATCAGTGCCTTTATGTTTACAGCCTAACGCTAAACCGGCCGCTAACGGAAAAGGCTGGCCAACAAGTGCATAACCACCCATAAAGTTCGCGTCCGGGTCGAAGATATGCATCGAACCACCGCGACCACGTGATGAGCCGGTTTCTTTACCGTAAAGTTCAGCCATAACTTCGCGAGCGGGCGCACCGGCTTTAATCGCATGAATATGGTCACGGTAACCGGTAATGACATAATCAGCGTTATCACCACCACCCATTCGAGCCTGTTCTAATACACCAAGCGCAACCGCTTCCTGGCCGGTATACAAATGCAAGAATCCGCCAATTTTGCGCTCCATATAAGCTTCAAAAGTGCGATCTTCAAAGCGTCGCGCAAAAATCATTTCGCGTAACAGCCGTTTTTTATCCTCTGCTTTCATGCTTTACCTTAAAAATGTCTAAAAATGAATGACTTAACGTATGCTTTACGAGTAAAATTTAAGCCGTAAAAGGCGCGTATAATGGGCTTTTTAACGCGTCAGGTCAAGTCGTGTTGCCAATAAAATCAACCTTTATAG
>JALXDW010000313.1 GCA_027070385.1 Chromatiales bacterium | reverse complement strand
TTGTTGCCTATTGCACACACCCGGTATTTTCGGGGCGTGCAATAGAAAATATTGAATCATCCGCACTTGATGAGATAGTTGTAACAAACAGTATTCCGCTAAGTGAAGCTGCGCAGGCCAGTGGCAAGATTCGTCAACTGAGTATTGCAGAGATGTTGGCGGAGACGATGAGACGGATTAGTCAGGAAGAATCAGTATCTAGCATGTTTGTCGACTGATGAACTGCGTGAAGTCAGATAACGGCGTTGGAAGTAAAATTTAAAATACTCACTTACTGCAGTAAGCTCCGTTTTTAAATTTTCCATCCGCCTTGTTCTCCAACTTCACACAGCCCATCAGTGAAAGAGAATTTTTAGCTACAAAAATGAAAGTTTTGTAACTATTAAGTAAGTTACCTGGGTCGCACAGGTAGCTCAATTGTTACAGGTGAAAGCCTGTAGCGTTATTTTAAAAACTTAGGAGATAATCCAATGAGCGAGAGCTTTATTATTGAAGCCGAAGTTCGAACTGACACGGGGAAAGGTGCGAGCCGCCGCCTGCGTCATCAGAACAAAGTACCGGCTGTATTATACGGCGCAGGCAAAGATCCTGTTGCATTAACGTTAGACCATAATGAAATGTTTCATCATTTAGAAAACGAAGCCTTTTATTCTCATATCTTAACGGTAAACATTGGCAAGGAAAAAGAACCTGCCATTCTTAAAGATTTGCAGCGTCACCCTGCCAAGTCAGCCAAAATCATGCATATTGATCTTATGCGTGTCGATATGAAAGAAAAAATCCGTGTTCATGTTCCATTACACTTTATTAATGAAGATGTTGCACCGGGTGTGAAAGCGGGTGGTTTGATTACGCACAATGCAACAGAATTGCATATTGCCTGTTTACCTGGCAAATTACCTGAATATATCGAAGTTAATTTGGGTGAGCTGGAACTGGATGCAAGTTTACACGTATCTGATTTGATATTGCCTGAAGGTGTTGAAGCAGTGGATTTAACACACGGTGATGATCATGATCACATCATTGCAGCGATTCATTTACCACGCGCAGAAAAAGCAGCTGAAGATAAAACTGAAGTTGAAGCGGGTCCTGAGGATGCGAGCGAAGAAGAAAGTTAATTCTTCTGCTTTAGCGGCATAGAACGAGAAGCCGGCATTGAGTCAAAGTATTAAACTAATTGTTGGCCTGGGTAACCCAGGCAATGAATATGTTGATACCCGACACAATGTCGGCTTTTGGTTTCTGGATGAACTGGCAAAAATGTATCATGGTCACTTTAAAAAAGACAAAAAGTTTCATGGCGATACAGCCAGGGTCAATATACACGCGAATGAAGTCTGGTTATTAAAACCCGATACCTTTATGAACCTCAGCGGACAATCCCTACAGGCACTTGCCCAGTTCTATAAAATCAAGTTGGAGAATATCCTGGTCGTCCATGACGAACTGGACCTTGAAGTGGGTATTGCACGGCTTAAAAAAGGCGGTGGTCATGGTGGTCATAACGGTTTACGTGACATCAGTACCCGAATGGGTAAAGATTTCTGGCGCTTGCGTCTGGGCATTGGGCATCCGGGCGACAAGAGCAAGGTCAGCGGTTATGTATTAAATAAACCATCAAAAGATGAACGCATATCCATTGAACGTGCTATTGATAACGCAACGCGTGTTATAGACGATGTTGTTGCAGGCGAAACACAAAAAGCAATGCATCGACTGCACAGCAATTAGATTCAAGAAAATATATAAATAACAGGTATTAAATTATGGGTTTTAAATGTGGCATTGTCGGCTTACCGAATGTAGGTAAATCCACTTTATTCAATGCACTCACAAAGGCGGGCATACAGGCCGAAAACTACCCGTTTTGTACAATTGAACCGAATGTAGGTGTTGTACCGGTACCTGATCCACGTTTGGAGGCCTTGGCTGAGATAGTTAAACCTGAACGTGTGTTACCTACAACGATGGAGTTTGTGGACATAGCTGGCCTGGTTGCCGGGGCATCGAAGGGTGAAGGTCTAGGTAATAAATTTTTAGGAAATATTCGTGAGACCGATGCGATTGCACAGGTTGTACGTTGTTTTGAAAACGATGATATTGTACATGTAGCCGGAAAAATCAGTCCTCTCGATGATATTGAAGTCATTAATACCGAATTGGCATTAGCCGATTTGGAAAGTATTGAAAAAGCATTATTAAAAGTTCAGAAAGTAGCCAAGTCTGGAGACAAAGATGCAAAAATTAAAATGGCTGTATTGGAGAAATTAAAAGAACATCTGGACAAAGGTGAACAGGCACGCACACTTGAACTGGACGACGAACAAAAATTATTAATCCGTGATCTTAATTTATTAACGATTAAGCCATTGATGTTTATTGCCAATGTTGCCGAAGACGGTTTCAGTAATAACCCTTATCTTGATGAAGTCAAACAGTTTGCAGAAAAAGAAGGTGCCCCTGTGGTTGCGGTATGTGCCTCTATTGAAGCAGAAATGACGGAGTTGGATGAAGATGAATTGAATGAATTTCTGGCAGATTTGGGTTTGGATGAGCCGGGTCTGAATCGTGTGATTCGTGCAGGTCATGATCTGCTTGGACTGCAAACTTATTTTACTGCAGGAGTAAAAGAAGTGCGTGGTTGGACTGTGCCGATAGGTGCAACGGCGCCACAGGCAGCGGGTGTTATTCATACCGATTTTGAAAAAGGTTTTATTCGAGCAGAAACCATGGCTTATGATGACTTTATTCAATACAAAGGTGAGCAAGGTGCTAAAGAAGCTGGCAAGTTACGGCTTGAGGGTAAGGATTATATTGTCAAAGACGGTGATGTTTTACATTTTCGATTTAATGTTTAAAAAAATCAAACAGGCATCGAGCTGAAAGCATCACGGATTGCGCTTAGATCCCGCCCCGGGATAAGTAATGCAACACAAGTCAGTAATATAATCATTGCAATCCAGTAACGTTTTGAATAACGCTTGCCTTTGGCCGACAGTTTACTATGCGGTGGAAAGCTGAAGATAGCAGCAAAGTTACTTTCGGTTTTGTTATTTTCGTTCTGGTAATAATATTTTACCATTAAGCGATAATAAATAATCGCATAAGCATCAACCATAATAATAAAGCCCAGTAAATTTTCCATTATCTGTTTTCTCTTGGTCCGGTTCAGTTATATTGCCAGTTATGTTTTAAATGTTCAGGTAAACTGGACTTATGAATATAAATACTATTATTTTCTACAAATAGCAAACCTTCTTTTTTTAACTGACTTATTATACTGCTAACCGTCTGGCGTGATGCACTGACCATGTCTGCAATTTCCTGATGAGTTAAATGCATGTTTAAACACAACATATCCTGCTTTTGTGCGCCATACAGCATACTCATACGGATCAGTAATTTAATAATACGCGATGTGACATCATCGGCTGTCAGGTTGGTGAGCATATCTGACAACCCCCGTAGCCGACAGGATAGCAAGTCAATAATTGCCATGGATGCATCCGGATGTTGTACCAGAAAGTTATTGAATGCTGTGCGTTTGATTAAATAAACTTTTGATGGTGCGCAGGTTTGTGCATAGACAGAGCGGAGTGCGCCACGGGTAATTTCGGATAAACCAAAAACCTCACCTGGAAAGCAAAACCATAAAATGACTTCTTTACCTTGAGACGATAATTCATAAATTTTTATCTGCCCCGTTTTAAGAATATAGACATACTCCGATTCGGTACCTGCACTGAATACAAGATCTGTTTTTGAATAATACTGTTGTTCGGCAAGATTAAATAATATTTCCCTGTCACATGCCGACAGCTTGTTCACAAAGTCAGAAGTTTGTACAAACCAGTTTGCGTTGTTTGTTGCCATTTGAAGACCGTATATTCTTAATTGCTTATTTAGTTATAAGCTAACACGAAAATGTCAGCCAGCTGACAGATTTATACAATGAAGACCGTCATATTACAATTCGATAATCAATATAATTTTTACATCTGCAATAATAATTGCAAATAACGATAACACCAGCCTATACACAAAATAGGTGTAAACAGGAGGATTTTATGAATACAGCTGTTGCTCAGGGGGGGGTTGTTCAATATTTAGTTAATAACATTGAAGCAACCGGAAAAAATCCCAAGCGGGTAATAACAGGTTTTTTAGCTGCCTGGATATTGTTCGCGCTTATTTTATGGGTCTTTCCAAGACCGGAAGGTTTAAGTGAAAATGGCATGGCAGTACTTGCTGTGGTTGTCTGGGCCAGTATTATGTGGGTATCTGAAGCTTTACCCGTTGGCATAACCGGCATATCAGTCCCCACTTTATTAATTCTGACACATGGTATTCCCTGGGTGGCAAAAAAAGGCAAATTGGTGCCCCCCATGAATATTGTTTTTTCCGGCTTCACTAAGCATGTTGTTTGGTTATGTTTGTTCGCTTTTTTAGTCGGTGCCTTGATGCAACTGCTCAAACTGGATCGACGTATTGCATTAGGTGTGCTGGATAAAATCAAGGCCTCTACGGTTGGTCGGGTGATTTGGGGTATGTTTTTTGTCAATATTATCCTGGCATTTTTAATTCCAGCTGCGAATGCACGTGCTGCAACCTTGTTACCTGTTGTAAAAGGGATTACCAATTTATTGGGTGATTCAGATGAGGAAAAAGAAGCAAAGAAAGCCATTCTTATTCAGTCGCTGGTTTATGGCACCATGATTTGTGGTGTGTTTATTCTGACAGCGCATTTACCCAATCTGATTATGGTTGGTATTTTTTCTGATGGTGGTTTTGAAGGTCTGGGTTATATTGACTGGATGTTATTGCAATTTCCGTATCTAGGAATGTTTGTGTTAACACAGTGGTGGGTGCGTTATCATTTCAAAACCGGCAGTATCAAAATTGCGGGTGGCCACGAAAAAATTCACGAAGAACATAAATCACTTGGAAAAATGTCAGGTGCTGAATGGGCTTTGATCAGTGTATTTGTACTGATAGCACTGTTGTTTATGATGGGGAAAGGCAGCCCTATTCTGGAACTGCACGGGTTTAAGTTG
>JALXDW010000312.1 GCA_027070385.1 Chromatiales bacterium | reverse complement strand
AATATCATGGCAACGCGCTTCATAACGTTCATTGAGTTCCTCCCAGAAAATTGCATTCTGCTCTTGCATGGTTTTATCACTGACCAAAATACAATTATCAGGAATGTAGTTAAACAGTGTTTCAGTCTGTTCAAAAAACAGTGGCAGATAGTATTCAATACCGGGGGAAGCCAGGCCATTGCTGATATCACGATAAATGTTACAGTTTTGTGACTCACCCTCAAAACGTGCGCGAAATGCCTGTCGGAATTGCTTGATGCCTTCTTTATCAAGCGGGAATTCACGTGCAGGCAGGAGCTGTATATTATCCAGCTTTTTTATCGTCCGTTGTGTTTCCGGGTCGAAGCTTCTTATATTTTCAATTTCATCATCGAATAATTCGATTCGAAAAGGTGTTTGGCTGCCCATTGGAAAGACATCCAGTATGCTGCCCCTTACCGCAAATTCACCGTGTTCCATAACCGAAGAAACACATTGGTAGCCACTTTGTTCAAATCGTACTCGTATATCATCCAATGACAGTGTGTCACCGACATCCATCACTAAACTGTGTGCATTAATATAGGCACGCGGGGCAATGCGTTGTGCCAATGTTTGTATTGGTAGAACAAGAATACCTGTTTGTAAGTCAGGTAATTTGGATAGGCTGTTCAAGCGTTCCGATATAATATCCTGGTGCGGTGAAAAGATATCGTAACTCAGTGTTTCCCAGTCGGGAAAATGTAACAACGGAACATTTTCAGATGCGAAAAAGTCTATGGCACTTTCAAGCTGATGCGCCTGGGTTGCCGAACCGGTAATAACAACAACCGGCCGTTGGGCCTTTCTGGCTGTTTCGACCAGCGCTAACGCCAGTGAATGACCATAGAGTTTACCCCAGTATTGGGTTTGTTTATTTGTTTGCGGATAGACAGGTGCAAAAACAGATTGCAGCAAACCGGGTTCGATACCAGTGACATTTTGGGCTTCAGACATGGATTTTCAGGCTGTGTGATTCAATCATCGAAAGCTGTATTTTATATTGATTTGGCCGCAAGGAATAGAGATAAATTCCTGTGGAAGCTTGGCTGGCGATAAAAATAAAGGTATTGCTAAACAACAAAAAGAGCCATTATGGGCGGCAGAGCAGATACCCGGTTCGGATACCCGCTCATAAAGCGGAACCATTGCCCCCATACTTTTTTACACTATAAAATCATTCAGCGGATCTCATCGGTAGAAAATTTCTTGTCATAAATACGCGGTGTAATAAGCCCATAGCCTTTCATTTGCCAATGTACGAGTTCGGTCATGGCAGAGGGAACAATTTGTACGAAATCGAAAAAGTCCTTGTCCTGATAACCAAAATCATGTGCAGCCAGTGCGCAGACTTTAAATTGTACCCCGAGTGATTCGTAATAGCGCATTCGGTCAACGGCATTTTTATAGCGCTGATAATTTTTTTTGGTCAGGGCAACGATTTCTGTACCGTGTATCATGACTTTAATATCCAGAAATTCCGGTGCGTAATCGTAGGGGGAATCCATTAAAGGGGTCATTAATGACCGTATCCAGTAAAGTGCTGTGTTAATTTTGTCCGGTTCATCAAAATAAAAGTCAAAGATAACCTTTTGTGACTCATAGGGTGTATAACTCAGCTTGGGGTTGTCTGCAGTATAAACAGTCGTGCTGCCCAGAAAAAAGATACATACTGTTAAAATAACGTTGATTGATCGAGGCATAAGAAACCTCCTTATGTGTTCAGATTATTTAAAAAGCTGGGCAGGAAACAATATAAACATTACATATTACAGGTGTAAAAAAACCAGCTTACTATAAAATAGTAGCTGGTTTTAAGAAAAAAGCTTGTTATTAAAACAGTGCGTTATATTCTAGAATGCGAAATGTACACCCACATACGGGCCGCTGATATCAATATCCACATATTCATTGGCAGCGGTATCCTGGTAGTCAATCACAATACTGCGATAACCAATTTCTGCACCTAAATGAAAGTCGGATGTATAGCGTAGCCGTACCAGTGTATCGGTAAAACTACTGCCATCGTATGAAACATAACTGATGTCCCCCGCTAATTGTAACCCATAAGGCAATTCAACTTGTAAGCCACCGTAGAGCATGGGGATGGTTTCATCAAAAACTTCGTTTACATTGCCGGCAGAAGAAGTCAGTTTAACCGAGCCATCAAAAAACTTGACGTTTAAGCCAAGGTCAAAGCCCACCACATTGTCCAGTATATTCCAGTAGAGTGCGATTTCAGTATGATCCAGAATCAGCTTGGTTGTAACGGTATCCGAGGTTGTATAAGACACGCCGTTATAAGTGTAGCTCTTTGTGGCCACACCTGAACCGTCAAAGTTCAAGGATGTTGAACCTAAACGAATGTTAGGTAAAACCGGAACAGGGTGTTCAATATAGGCAAGAAAAAACGACTCGCTATCGTCTTTTAAATGTAAATCATTTTTCAGATCAATTTCACTGACAACAGAACTGTCATCACGAATTTGACCACTGATTTCTTTATCCCAGGAGTTGCCATTAATTATAACAAGTTCAGCATTGGCTAGATTTGGGATAAGCAACAGCGCAGTTAATAGAGATATAAGTTTTAGTTTCATTGTGTTTGCCTTCATATTATATTGATTTCCTGATTATCGGTAAGTATTAGCTTTTCTTGATTAAAAACAAGCGTGTAATGCTTAATGTGGTAACTATGCCACGGTTTAATCGTTTGTTTATCAGTGACTAATGCCACAAATTGTATGCGAGAACTATGCCAGCTATTATTAATAACGCAAGATCAAGGTCTTGTTTTTTTGCACCAGTTCCAGGTGTTTTAGAAAACTCATTCCGAGCAGTACTTCATCAAAACGGACATTTGGGTTAATGGAAGCGCGGATGTTTTCAAGTTCAATATCCCCCAGTTTTATTTTTTTTATCATGGTTTGATAACCCACGGCAGTCCCATTGGCTGTTTCATAACGTATTGCCGGGCCGTGTTTTAAGCCAATCTTGTTGGCAATATGTTCAGGAACAGAAACATCATTGGCACCGGTATCGAGTAAAAAAACAACCGCTGTATTATTAATAAACCCATTGGCAATATACTGGTTGTGGCGGTTGGCCGTTAACACCAATTCTGTTTGCCCCCGCATATTGATTTTTGAATCAACGGACTGGTTGGGGTTCAATTCAGTTTGTTCCCAGTTATAAAAAAACAGTGTTAGCAGTCCAAGTAAGCCTATCCACATACCAAAAAACATAAATTTACCCATGCTGGACACTTGTTGTTCATTTTGATCACGCTTTATTGACATTTTATGCTCACTTTTTTCGCCATGCTGTAAAAATACACGATTCAGTCACATTTTTCGCCTATTTCGACAAGCTTTTGACGTTAATTCAGCTGCTTTTTTGCGTCAAATTATTGTCGTGTTAGTCATTGGGCAGCCTAACTTATTGTACAAAAAGCCGCCATTTAATTGGCGAAAATATATTTAAGTCATTGTTTTTGTTGCCGATATTCGAGTTTATAGTGATTTAATTGATTGAAAATGAGTGGTAGGCCGTATGTTAAAAGCAGTCTTGATAACTGTACTGAATTTGGTTGTGATGAGCGTTACTGCTGATGAGTTGTCTATTGTATTTAATGGCAAGGCATTGCATCAGGGCGGTGGTAATTATAACGAAAATAATTGGGGACTGGGTTTTGAATATGATTTTAAACCCGAAGGTAAATGGATCCCGTTTATCGCTGCAAGTACCTTTAAAGATAGTAATAAACAGACATCAAATTATGCCGGTGGTGGTTATAAATACCGTATCCCACTTGAAAAAGATAAAGAAGGATGGCGAATTGATCTGGCATTAATTGCTTTTTTAATGACACGTAAAGACTATAAAAACAATGATCCTTTTTTTGGTGCTTTGCCTTTCATTGCCATTGGTAAAGGTCATTGGATGTTGAATATGACATACATCCCGCAAGTCACCCCAAAAACAGTCAGCTTGTTTTACTTTCAGCTAAAATATACAGTCTGGACATTCGACTAGGGTTGATGTTTTCCTCTCTTGTTTTGTTTATCAGGGCTCAAATTGTTTCAGAATAAGCCCGACATTAGCAACCACAACCGTCCCGGCTTAAAAATGGCTTCAAGGCATAGGAAATAAATAGCTGATTTGTTATATTGAAATGACTTTCAATAACAAGCTGACGATTTATGATAAAAAAATACAGCCCAAACCTGCTGCTTTTACTGTTCAGCAGTTTTTCCGTGTTTAATCTGACATCCTGCGCATTTACTCCGGAAGCGTTGAAGTCACTGGACAATACCCTGGTTGCATACGAGCGGGCGATCCGCTGGCGTAATTTTAATGGCGCGCGAGCATTGCAAGTCAAGCCGATGAAAGTCTCCGATTTCAAACGCCAGCGTTTAAAAAATTTACGGGTTACCAGTTACCGTACGATTGAAAAGATTGTTTCGCCAGATTATTCAAAAGCCAAATTACTGGTTGATATCCGCTATTATTATGACAATGCGGCTATTGAAAGGGTACTGACAGACAGGCAAGTGTGGGTTTATGACAAAGCACATGATCGCTGGCGGCTTGATTCACCTTTTCCCGATTTTAAATTCCACTGATTTTAAATTTTATTCAGCCAGCTTCATTCCGGCTGAAGGTGTTTCCGTGGCCGGGGTTTCCGGTTTGTCGGTTTCCGCTGCTGTTGTTTCTGTTGTGTTAGCTGGTTTAGGAGGCAACATGCCCATGGGTTTACGAGGAACTAAAGCATGAATGACATATTGATACTCGAAAATAACAATAAAATCCGGGTAAATCCAGCGTGTAATAGGAGGTTCGCCCACTTCGGGTTCCTTGGTTTGTGGCTCCCCGAACTGTTCGATAACTTCCGTCATGGTCATGCCACGCCCCGGTAACGTAACAGAGTAGGGTTTTGGTGTGGCCGCTGCTGGCATTTGTAACGTGTCCGCGTGTGCTGTTAACGGGCTGATTGCTATCAGCAGGCTCAACATGCTTAAATGCCCTAGTCTGTTCAGGCTGATGAAGTTTTTACGACCTTGTTTATCTTTATTTCGC
>JALXDW010000311.1 GCA_027070385.1 Chromatiales bacterium | reverse complement strand
GCGTTTAAACTGTTCAGGAATAATATTTATCAGCGTTTCTTTTTTGACAGACTGTGCCGCATTAATGCGACCTGTTCTTGCTTGTTCAAATACCAACATTTTAATTGCCTTTGTTAATTTTTATCATGCCATCTTGGGCTGCACCGGACATGCTGCTGCCTGTAAGCGTGTTAATGTTGTTGCCAATGTTTGTGCAAAACTCTTTATATCTTCTTTACTTTTTGTTTCGGTTGCGCAAACCATCAGGCAATTTCCTAATTCCGGGTAATCTTCTTCCAGCCGAATACCGGCAACAATACCCTGTGCTGCAAGAGAACGAACAACATCATGCAATGCTAAATCAAATTTGAATACAGCTTCATGAAAATTCGCTGAATGGAATACCCGTTGCACACCTTGTAATTTTTCAAGCTCAGCCATTAACAGCTGAGTGTTATTATGTGATTGCTCAGCCGTATTTTCCAGACCATAAGGACCAACAACTGCCATATAAATCGTTGCTGCTGTTACCAATAGGCCCTGATTGGTGCAAATATTGGATGTTGCCTTGGAACGACGAATATGTTGTTCACGCGCTTGCAGAGTTAAACTAAAACCTTGCTTACCATCAAGGTCAACTGTACGACCAATAATACGCCCCGGCATTTGTCGGACATAAGCCTGCCTGCAACACATAAAACCAAAGTAAGGGCCACCGGATGACAAAGGAATACCCAATGGCTGCCCTTCGCCACAAGTGATATCCGCACCAATAACATCAGACTGAATACCACCCCATTCTCCTGGCGGCTTTAACATGGCAAGTGACATTGGATTCACGACTGCAATCACCAACGCGTTATGTTGATGCGCCCAATCCGTTAACGCATCAACCTCTTCTAACGAACCAAAATAATTCGGTTGCGGGATCACTAATGCAGTAAAATCACCCGGTTCAGTGGGTAAACTGTTTATATCAATCGTACCACTGGTCATATCGTAATCCAGTTCTTCCAGTACAATCCCCTGATTATGCACAATGTTGTAAGCTACTTTTCGGTAAGCCGGGTTCACTGTACGTGGCATTAAAATACGTTTGGATTTTGATTTACGATTTGCCCTTACAGCCATCAATACTGCTTCAGCCAGCGCAGATGCACCATCATACAAAGAGGCATTGGATACATCCATGGCCGTTAAGCTTGCCATCATGGTTTGGTATTCATATAACAGCTGTAATGTCCCCTGACTGGCTTCTGCCTGATAAGGTGTATAGGCAGAATAAAATTCACCGCGTGTTGTTATTTCCCAAACGGCAGCAGGCACATGATGCTCATAAGCCCCGCCACCGGCAAAGCATAAACGATAACTATCCTGATCCGCACGTGAACGCATAATCTGACCAATTTCCATTTCGGTCAAACCTTCCGGTACTTCTGTTAAACCTTCACTGCGTAAAGCCTCCGGAATCTCATCAAACAAATCTTCAATCGACTTGACTCCAATAGTTTCAAGCATGGATTTAACTTCTTCTTCCGTATGAGGAATAAATGGCATAACTTTAACCTGCTAAAAATAAACTTCTGTCTGTACAAAAAATAATGGCTTGAGGCGGGTGTTTTACCGTAGCCGAATTGCGATCTTAATGTTCTTCTTCCTCTACCATCTCTCGATAAGCATCCGCATCCATGAGGGTATCAAAAGCACCGGCATCTTCCGGTTTGATTTTATATATCCAGCCATCACCATAAGGATCGCTATTAATAATTTCAGGACTGTCCGACAAGGCTTCGTTACTTGCCGTGACTTCACCATCAACCGGGGCATAAACATCTGATGCTGCTTTAACAGATTCAACTACGGCACTGTCATCCCCTTCCTGAAAGGTTGTACCTTCTTCCGGCGCTTCAATAAAGACCAGATCCCCTAACAAAGCTTGTGCGTGATCGGTAATACCCACCGTTAAAGTACCTTCATCATTTTGCATAACCCATTCATGTGTTTTTGTATAACGTAAATCTTGTGGTATCTCGCTCATAATATTTACTCTCTTTTTTATCTTGATTTCTTATATAACTTAAATACAGGACTTGCCATTTCTTGCAAATGGCGGTTTAACCACTGCGGCCGTTAACTGTTTGCCACGTATTTCAACCTTGCAGGTATTACCAATGTTTGCCGCTACACGTGCAAAAGCTATCGCTTTTCCAACTGTTGGTGAATAACTGCCACTGGTAATCTCCCCCCCTTCCAGACCATCAATAAAAATTTTCTGATGATTACGCAGTACACCTTTGTCTTCAAGTACCAAGCCCACCAGTTTATTTTCTACGCCTTGCTGACGTTGTTGTTCCAGAACTTGCCTGCCAATAAAATCGCGTTCTTCAGGTTCCCAGGCAACAGTCCAGCCTAAAGCAGCTTCTAGTGGGGTAACGGTTTCATCCATATCCGAACCGTATAGATTCATACCGGCTTCCAGCCGCAACGTATCTCGAGCCCCCAGCCCACAAGGGACAACTTCCTGTTCAGCCAATTTTGCCCAGAAAGTCGAGGCATGTTCTTTGGGCAGCATGATTTCATAGCCGTCTTCACCGGTGTAACCGGTACGTGCAATCGCAATCTCACCCATGTTGCTATCGTTAACAAATTTTATAAAAAATACCGCTGTATCTTTTAGCTGCTCTGCTGTTTCACTGCCCAATGCAAGGTGTGTTTTTTCTCGTGCATTCGGGCCTTGTACGGCAATCATGGTTAAATCATCACGTACATTTACTTTTACATCAAAGTTTGCTGCATGTTTCTTTATCCAGGCTAAATCTTTTTCACGGGTACTTGAGTTAACAACCATGCGGAAAAATGTATCATCAACATAATAAACAATCAGGTCATCGATCACTCCGCCTTTTTCATTGAGCATACAGGAATAAAGTGCCTTGCCTTTATCTTTCAGGCGATCAACATTATTTGCCAACAGATAACGTAAAAACTCACGTACCTTATCCCCGGTTAAATCCACTACAGTCATATGTGAAACATCAAACATTCCGGCATCACTGCGTACGGTATTGTGTTCCTGAATTTGTGAACCGTAATTAATCGGCATATCCCAACCACCAAAATCAACCATCCTGGCACCTTGAGAAATATGCATATCGTATAAAGGGGTACGTTTACCCATAAGTTAACTGCCTTTTAAGTTTGCGGCCTATTAAGTTCGGCCTTTTATTTTTGAATATCTTCTGCATGGTAAGACGAACGCACCATTGGCCCCGCCTTTACCCAACTAAAACCAAGCTCACGTGCTTCATTTTCATAAGCTGTAAATTCAACCGGTGACAGGTAACGCTGTACCGGTAAGTGATATCGACTGGGACGTAAGTATTGTCCTATTGCAAGTCGATGTACGCCCACAGAGCGTAAATCTTTTAATACCTGTATCACTTCGGCACGCTCTTCACCCACTCCAAGCATCATTGCCGACTTGGCTTCAACCGCATCTTGTGCTGCCGCCATTTCCAGTAAATCCAGACTGCGTTTATAGTCAGAACCCTTACGCACACTTTTATATAAAGAAGGCACGGTTTCCACATTGTGTCCCCACACCATTTGTGTTTCGAGACTGTCACAACGCACCTGATTTAACCCATCCATAATAATTTCAACAGCCAGGTTCTGTTTACGATGAAAATCAGAGGTAAGTAATTCAATACCCATATCGGCTTTACCTTTGCGTAAGGCGATAATGGTATCGGCAAAAACTTTTGCACCACCGTCATCCAGATCATCACGGTTCACACAGGTCACTACCACGTAATCCAGTCCCATTTTAATCGAGGCATCGGCAACACGTTGGCCTTCGTGTTCATCAAACCAGTTGGGCTTGCCGGTTTTAACCGCACAAAAACCACAGGCACGGGTACAGGTGTCCCCTAAAATCATAAAGGTTGCGGTGCCAATACTCCAGCATTCACCAATATTCGGGCAACGTGCTTCTTCGCAAACAGTATGCAGGGTATTGCTATGCACCATTTTTGAGGTTTGTGCATAGGTTGCGTTATTGCCCAGAGATTGACGGATCCAGATCGGCATACGACTGGTATTCGGTTTATCCGAAAAATCAAAAACTGGTTTTACTGTGTGTGTTGTCATGAATGATAGGTACCTGCATTTATCCTAGCCAAAAAAGGCCGACAAAAAAAAGGGCGACAAAAATATGCGTCACAAACACATACTTTTGTCGCCCCTCTGTCCTGTTAACCTGAGAGCTTGAGCCCCTTCGGCGTTCTGGCTAATGCACCTGTCTAATCAAATTTCTAATCAAATTTTTCAGGTTTCATTAGCTGAATCTCTCCAGAGTCAACTTTTATCCTGCGGTCCTTTTGCCTGAGCGTTTCCGAGCGGGTTGCGCCTTCGGCGTTTCACATAGTAAGTGCTTACTTATGAAAAATCTCTCCCACAGAACATAACGTTGAATACGCATTTTAGTCTTTTAGACACGGAAAACCAAGCATTGAGGGCGGATAATTATGCATTCATTTCCGACTCTCCGCGCATCAGGAACCATAAAATCGGCAAAGTGCCTATTACCAGGAATAAAGCGGATGGCGCGGCAAGCTCCAGCATTTCTTCACTGGCTTCTATCCAGATACGAACGGGTAACGTATCAAACCCGGTTGGGCGTAATAAAAAAGTGGCAGGTAATTCTTTCAGCGTATCAATAAAAACCAGCACCCAGGCGCTCATCATACCGCCACGTATAATCGGTAATGTCACACGCCGCAGATTTTGCCAGGCCGTTGCACCCAGACTACGCCCTGCCTGTTCAATAGACGGTGTTAACTGCTGTGCAGCAGATTCTTCCGCTTGAATGGCCAGGGGCAAGAAGCGAATCATCATTGCCAGCAACAAGACGATAAAACTACCATAAATAACCGGTACCACTGCCAACACAAAAGCAAGAATCCCCAAGGCAATCACCGGCCCAGGTAAAACAAAACCAACGCTGGACACATGTAAATAAAACTGGCTTAACACATTGCGTTTTCGGGCATGGTATAAGGCCACCGGCAAACCAATAATAACGGTTAAACTTGCTGCCGCAATGCTGATAAATAAAGAGTTACCCACATAGCC
>JALXDW010000310.1 GCA_027070385.1 Chromatiales bacterium | reverse complement strand
AAAAAAAGCCGGTTGCGGAGAAATCAGCTTTGGACTGGAAACCGGTTCGAATGATCTGCTAAAGAAAATGGACAAAAAGGCCGAAGTCGAAAAATCTGAACAGGCCGTTAAATGGACCGCTGAAGCCGGTATTCGAACCAAAGGTTTATTTATGCTGGGCTTCCCTGGTGAAGATGAACACACCATTCAGCAAACCAAAGATTTCATTCGCAAAATACCAATGACCATCATGAACCTGACCAAGTTCACCCCTTACCCCGGTTCGCCCATTTACCGCGAAATCTACGGCACCAATATCCGCGATGACCATTGGGAAAAAATGAACGGCATGAATTTTGTCTGGGCTCCAGAGGGTATCTCGGTTAAAGAACTCGATAACCATTACCAGCAAATACTCAAAGCATTTTATAAGCGTCCACAAATTGGCCATTATTATCTGAAACTGACACTGCAATACCCCAATCATTTTATGCGTCTGCTACGTTTTGGGCTTGGTTTTCTCAACGCAAAACTGCTCAGCGTGCTAAGCGGTCGTGGTGGTTTGCTGGTGAAAGAAGCACTGCATCTGGATCAAACCGATTAACAATATCAATCCCTTTGCATCAATAATATAAAGCATTGTAATACTGCCACTAACCGCTACAATACGCTTAAAATAACAATATTAAAGAGTCAGCAAACGACTTCATCAAATTATGAAAATTATTATACTAGGTGCCGGGCAGGTTGGCAGTTCACTGGCTGAAAATCTGGTCAGCGAAGACAACGATATTACTATTGTTGACACCAACGAAGCTCAACTGCGTTCACTGCAAGACCGTCTTGACTTACGCACCGTGCATGGCCTGGCCTCCCACCCCGATATTCTACGCAATGCCGGTGCAGAAGATGCCGATATGATCATTGCGGTCACCGATAGCGACGAAACTAACCTGGTTGCCTGCCAAATTGCCTATACGTTATTTCATACGCCAACTAAAATCGCTCGAATTCGTAGCATGGCGTATTTAAAGGAAAGTAAAAAACTGTTTACCCAAGATGCTTTCCCGCTGGATGTTTCAATCAGTCCTGAACAAATCATTACCGATAATATTTACCGCTTAATCAAGCACCCCGGTTCTTTACAGGTACTCGACTTTGCCGATGGCCAGGTGCAAATGGTGGGCGTGAAAGCTTTTTATGGTGGCCCACTCGTCGGCCGCGAATTACGCACATTGCGTGAACATATCCCCAATGTAGATACCCGGGTTGCTGCTATTTATCGACGTGGCCACGCAATCCTTCCCGAAGGCCATACCGTTATTGAAGCCGATGATGAAGTATTTTTTATCGCGGCAACAAAAGATATTCGCTCCGTCATGAGTGAATTACGCCGGGTCGATAGCCCGTATAAACGTATTATGATCATCGGTGGTGGCAATATCGGTCGTCGTGTTGCTGCTTCTCTGGAACAGGATTACAACGTTAAACTGATTGACCATAATCCGATTCGCAGTGAAGAAATTGCCAATGATCTGGATAATACCCTTGTTATTTTAGGCGACGCCGCTGATGAAGAGTTACTACAAGAAGAAGGCATCGAAAAAGTTGATGTATTTTGTGCGCTGACCAATGACGACGAAGCCAATATCCTTTCGTCGATGCTTGCAAAAAGCATGGGCGCACGTAAAGTGATGACCTTAATCAATCGCGCAGCCTACGTTGACCTGATACAAAGTGGCAATATTGATATTGCGATTTCACCCCAACAAGCCACCATCGGCAGTTTGCTCACCCATATTCGGCGCGGCGATGTTGTAAAGGTACATTCTGTGCGTCGCGGTGCAGCCGAAGCCATTGAAGCCATTGCACACGGTGAAGAAAGCTCATCAAAAGTAGTCGGCCGCCGCATCGAAGATATTAAGCTGCCACCCGGTACCACCATTGGTGCGATTGTGCGCGGTAAAGAAGTTATCATCGCGCATCATGATACGGTTATCCAGTCGGAAGATCATGTTATTCTGTTTCTGGTTGATAAAAAATTCATTCCCGTTGTCGAGCGTTTGTTCCAGGTCGGCATTACTTTTATTTAAAGACTAGTCTATACAATGCAATTTTTTGCCATACAACGCATTATTGGTTTATTGCTGATGATCTTCAGCGTCACACAATTACCACCGGTTATTGTTTCATTAATCTATAATGATGGTGCCTTACATGCTTTTATCATGACGTTTCTGGTAACCGTTACGACAGGTCTTATTCTCTGGTTGCCGGTTTACAAATCCCGAAAGGAATTACGCTTGCGAGATGGTTTTATTGTGGTAGTGGCCTTCTGGACGGTCCTTGGATTGTTTGGATCATTACCACTAATATTGGCAGAACACACCTCTATCACTGATTCTATTTTTGAGTCCATTTCAGGACTCACCACGACCGGTGCAACCGTTATCACTAATATTGAATCATTACCAAAATCCATTCTGTACTATCGACAACAATTACAATGGCTCGGAGGCATGGGTATTGTGGTTTTAGCGGTTGCCATTATGCC
This sequence comes from Chromatiales bacterium, assembly GCA_027070385.1. Lineage (GTDB taxonomy): Bacteria > Pseudomonadota > Gammaproteobacteria > UBA6429 > Thiohalophilaceae > SZUA-37. The sequence continues at coordinate 2,580 of JALXDW010000310.1, read as the reverse complement.
CATGCTCGGCATTGGTGGTATGCAACTCTACCGTGCCGAAACACCAGGCCCCATGAAAGATAGCAAGCTGACCCCACGCCTGACAGAAACGGCAAAAGCACTCTGGTATATTTACTTAACACTGACCGTTTTATGTGGACTCGGTTACTGGTTTGCCGGCATGACCGTGTTTGACGCCATTGCGCACAGCTTTTCAACGGTTTCCATTGGCGGGTTTTCAACACATGATGTCAGTATGGCGTACTTTATAGACAAACCTCTGATTGAAATCACCGCCATTATCTTTATGTTTATTTCCGGTATTAATTTTGCACTGCACTTTACATCATGGCGCAGCCGCAGCATCAAAGCCTATTTAATGGATGCTGAATTTAAAACCTACCTGTCACTGATGATAATCGCTATCATTATTTCAACCAGCTATCTGTTTTATCGCAATCATTTTCCTACAACCAACCAAACTATTTTGAACAGTATTTTTCAGGTTGTCTCCATTGGTACCACCACCGGTTTTACCACGCAGGAATATCATTTATGGCCCGGTTTTTTACCGGTGATGTTATTATTTCTGAGTTTTGTCGGTGGCTGTGCTGGCTCAACCGGTGGTGGCATGAAAGTCATTCGTTTTCTGCTTTTATTTAAACAAGGCATGCGTGAAATCATGCGTGTTATCCACCCCAATGCCATCCTGACAATAAAAATTGGTGGAAAACCGCTACAAGCACGTGTTATCGAATCAGTTTGGGGGTTCTTCTCCGTCTACGTCGCGATCTTCAGTGTTATGCTTTTAATGTTGATGTTTTTAGGGCTTGATCAGGTTACCGCCTTTTCTGCTGTTGCTGCCTGCCTGAATAACCTGGGCCCGGGGCTCAATGAAGTGGGGCTTAACTACGCCAGTCTCGATGATAGCGTAAAATGGATATTATGCTTTGCGATGCTCCTCGGGCGACTGGAAATCTTTACCTTATTAGTGTTATTAACACCCGCCTTCTGGAAACGTTAATTGATAGCCTGAAGATACCCCACTAAAAAAGGCGCGTATCTTTACAATACACGCCTTTTTTAGCATTGCACTTCAGAATTACAAACCACTTAACTGTGAGTTAATGCGCTGCTCCAGATTTTTAATCCAGTTATTGTAATTTCTGTGAATATTGGTACCGTCATAATTTAAACCGGCACTGTCTTTGTAGTGAATACTAAACGATTTTTTGGAATAGCTAATTTCTACTTTCGCCATATGATTACGCACAAAAATAGTGGCAATAATAAGACCGGGTTTAACCTCTTTCATTCCCCATCCGATACTCTGTCCGGCTCTGAAGATAGCATTTTTAACATCCTTCATGGTGTATTGCCCGGTTGCCAACACAGGTGCATTATTAACTTCACGCACAGGATTCGTTCGACAGCCAATAAGAGCAACTAAAAGAACAGCGAGGATAACGGTTGATATTTTTTTGAATGACATGATTTTTTCCTTAAATATTCGATGTTTTAATATTATTTTAAACCCTTTACTTTATAATAACGGCTAACACTTACAGCAGCAAGTTTCTGGCGACTGTAACGCATTTTTCTGCCAAACTATAATAATAAAATAGACTTGGCACTATTATTAATCAACTTTATAGATGGGACGCCACATGCAAATCGCTATCGTTATTCCAGCTTATAACGAACAACGTAGCATTGTCGATGTTGTCACCCGAGCGCTACAGCAGGCTGACCAGGTCATTGTTGTCGATGATGGTTCCAGTGACCAAACACTACCGCTGCTACAGGCATTGCAGGAAAAAACCCCCAAACTGGTTGTTTTAACCAATGAAAAAAACATGGGCAAAGCCGCCAGCCTCTGGAATGGTATGCGCTACGCAGAACACCTCGGTGTCGATGCCATTATCACACTCGATGCTGATGGCCAGCACTGTCCCGAAGATATTCCACGTTTTATACACCATGCCCAACAACATCCACAAACGATCATTATTGGTGCCCGGCTGGCGGATAAAACAGCCATACCGGCCAAACGTTATTATGCCAATAAATTTGCCAATTTCTGGTTATCATGGGCAGCAGGCTATGTGATCGACGATAGTCAATCCGGTTTTCGCTTATACCCGACTGAATTAATCAGGAAATTAACCCCTGATATACAACGTTCCAAAAGTTTTGTATTTGAAAGTGAAATTTTGATTGATGCAGCAAAATATGGTTTTAAAAGTATTCCTATCAAGATTGAAGCCATTTATAACCCTGACGCACGTCCCTCTCATTTCAGAGGTGTCACCGATATTCTGTTAATTACCCGCATGGTGGCCTGGTCATTGATTAGCCGTGGAATGTACCCGATGGGTTTGTTGAACATCACCATCATGCGCCTATTCAAGGGCAAGCACACTAAAGCCATTGGTGCCGATGGTATCGCCATGTTGTTACTATCCGTTACTATTATTGTATTAACAGCCGGGCTGAGTTATTTTTACTTCTTATATAAAACCTTTAATACAGCGAAAAAGACACCCAGCTATATCCACGATGCCGATGTTATACTGCTACTGGGCATGCGGCTGAAAAAAG
>JALXDW010000309.1 GCA_027070385.1 Chromatiales bacterium | reverse complement strand
ATCCAAATCATCAGCAACCACTTTTAATTTATCTCTGTACTCCTGGCCACTTGAAGTCACGATACGGGCAACAGAGGCAATGGAACGTGCCGCTAACATGCACTGATCCATGGTTTCAAATAACAGAAAAAGTTGATTCATGCTGTGCTTAAATTCCTGCATAGAGGAATGCATGCTATCTTCAACTCTCGCCATTGCCTTTAACATGGACTTTATGTACTTTGCATCTGCCTGATTTTCAAGCACCGAGTTGAAACGCCGGTAAGCATCTATACTGCGCTGTTCATGAACAGCGATTTTAGACAAGCGCAGTGCTTCAACACTGATTTCATCCACACCGGTAATGGCCTGTTTTGAAATATCATCAATGGATTCGGTAATAGGCTGAAACCCCAACCCCTTCACACCGGCCTGGGCAGAAATGACTTTGGCATTTTTACCCGCCAGCGAGACACTCCAGGCGACATTCATCACTGACTGTAATTCTGCCGCAATACTGGCCAGCGCAACGAGTTTATTTTCAACCTGTGCGGTTTGCTCATCCATATAAACATTCCATTTTATATTCTTATCCTTTTCTATCGGCCAATATTACAATAACATTAATAAAATCAGGTCAATAATGAATAATCAAATCTTATAATGTTAAAAGAACTCCTCAGTATCCTTGCCATTATTATTACGTTTGTCGCGTTTATTCCCTATATACGTTCTATCAAACAACATAAAACCCGGCCACATGTTTTTTCATGGCTGATTTGGGGTGCCACCACTTTCGTGGTTTTTCTCGCACAACTGAGTGACAAAGGAGGAGCCGGTGCCTGGCCCATTGGTGTCTCTGGTCTGATTACCCTTTATGTCGCCTGGCTGGCTTACCTTAAAAAATCGGATAATAGCATCACCTTTGTCGACTGGGCTTTTATGCTTATCGCCATAAGTGCCTTGCCTTTCTGGTATTTCACTGCCAATCCCTTCTGGGCAGTGCTGATATTAACCACAGTGGACTTGTCCGGATTCGGCCCCACTCTCCGTAAAGCCTGGCCGGCTCCTTTTGAAGAAAATTTAATGTTTTATATATTGATGATGATACGCAATGGGCTGGCTATTGCTGCACTGCAACATTACTCCGCCACAACTGTTTTATTTCCGGCAATGACTGCGCTGGCCTGTTTGCTGTTTATCACCTTGATTGGCTATCGAAGAAAAATCATTTAAATATTCAGACTCACTGCGCCTGATTTGCTACCATGCCTGCATGAACAGACTTAAATCAGCCTATGGCAATTTCCAGCTACAACGTTACCCGCAAGATAAAAAACAAACCTTACGTGCATGGGATGCAGCCGATGAATATTTATTGCAATATCTGCATGAACTTGAATATCCATTAAATGAGCGCTCCCGTATTCTTATTATAAATGATGGTTTTGGTGCTCTATCCATTGCTTTGCACCCTTTTAAACCTGATATCCAACTCGATTCCTGCCTGGCAGAACAAGGGCTGATAAAGAATGCACAGCTAAATAACATCGATATCGATCAATGCCATAGACTCAACAGCACTCAATCTCTGACAGGGATTTATGATTATGTGCTGATAAAAGTCCCCAAAAGTCATGCCTGGCTGGAAGATATTCTCTACAAACTGCAACCCCATATTTCACCACAAACAGCGATTATTGCTGCAGCAATGGCAAAAAACATTCATTCATCCACACTTAAACTGTTTGAGAAAATTATCGGGCAGACACACACTTCGCGAGCAACTAAAAAAGCCCGCCTAATCTTTTCTAGCTTTACCCAAAATACGGTTAAGCCCTCGCCTTACCCCAAACAATTTGAACTGGAAATCAATAACAAAACCTTTGCCATATCCAATAATGCCAATGTCTTCTCCCGTGAAAAACTCGATATAGGGACACGTTTTCTTTTGGAGAATATGCCACCCCCTAAGCCCTATAAAAATATCATTGATTTGGGTTGTGGTAATGGCATTTTAGGTCTGGTTGCTGCGCAACAAAACCCGCAAGCAACGCTTATCTTTACAGATGAATCCTATATGGCGGTGGACTCGGCTAAAACCAATTTTGAAAATGCCTTTGGCTCAACACGAGCAGCCCAATTTCTGGTTACCGACTGTCTTGAAAATATTGAAAAACAAAGTGCGGATCTTGTTTTGTGCAACCCACCCTTTCATCAAAATCATGTGGTCGGCGATCACATCGCCTGGCAAATGTTTCGTCAAGCCTTTGCTGTTTTAAAACCGGAAGGAGAACTCTGGATAGTAGGGAATCATCACCTTGCCTACCACAGCAAAATGAAGAAAATATTTGGAGGCTATAAAGTGGTTAGTAGTAATAAAAAATTCAGCGTTATGTTTAGCCGTAAAGCTGAAAACAATGATTAGTTCTTGGCCGCTACACGGTTAATATAACTATAAGCGCGATCAATCGCGTCATCGAGTTCACCACCATAATAATATTCGTTGCTAATACCCAGTAAACGATGATGTGTTCGCCCTTTCGAATCAAAAATAACCACAGTCGGTGTCAGGTAGGCACGATAAATTGTAGATAACTGATCACTGGGAATACGTTTGCCATCAAAATTTCGAACATCCTCAAAACTGTCTATTTTCACTTCTCGGATAAGTGCCTTATTGTCATAATCGCCACTTCGCAGCATCGGCTTTAAAAACTGTTCACGGACAATACCGCAATAAGCACAACCATCCTGAGAAAACATGACCACAATAGGCACCGCTTTTTGTTTTGCTAGCTGTGCATCCTGATAGAGATCGGTACTGATTTTAACCTGAACCGGTTTTTGGATAACATCGGCCGGTGTTGTATTTGCCCATGAGGCAAACAGAAAGATCATCGCCAACAATGATTTTAATTTTTGATTTAACACAGCCGAATCCTGTCTTTTTTATTTAATACAGTCGCAATTATTGTGCTGAATCCATACAATACAGGCACAGTATTTTAGTATACAAAAACCCGATTCCGTTCCATTAAACCTTTAACTAAAAAAGACGACTTAATGAGCAATATTATACGCATCGCCACTCGCAAAAGCCAACTGGCACTCTGGCAAGCGGACTATGTGTCTGCACAGCTACAAAAACACCATGCAGATTTAAGCGTTGAACTGGTCACCATGAGTACCCAGGGCGACAAAATTCTCGACACACCTTTGGCCAAAGTAGGTGGAAAAGGCTTATTTGTCAAAGAGTTAGAGACTGCTCTTTTAGACGGCAGTGCTGATATTGCGGTACATTCCATGAAAGACGTACCGGTTGAACTCCCCGAAGGGCTTCATCTGGCCACCATTTGCCCACGCGAAGATCCTCGTGATGCCTTTGTTTCGAATAGCTACAAAACACTCGCTGAACTCCCGCAAGGGGCCATCGTTGGCACCTCCAGTTTACGCCGCCAATGCCAGCTCAGTGCCATGCGCCCTGACTTAAAAATCAAAGACTTACGAGGGAATGTCAACACCCGCTTACGCAAACTCGATGACGGTGAGTATGCGGCTATTATTCTCGCCAGTGCAGGTCTTATTCGGCTCGAAATGGCAGCGCGAATCAGTGAATACATCGAACCTCATATTAGTTTACCCGCTATTGGCCAGGGAGCGGTGGGAATTGAATGCCGCGAAGATGATGAGCGCGTCCATCAATTATTAAAACCCCTGCATGATCATAAAACCGCCATCCGTGTTACCGCTGAACGCGCCATGAATTACACTTTAAATGGGGGTTGCCAGGTACCCATCGCCGGTTTTGCCGAACTCAACAAAGATACCTTATTTATGCGTGGCCTGGTCGGTGAAACAGATGGCTCCACTATTATCCGTGCAGATATTGCCGGGAAACCCGAAGATGCTGAAGAATTGGGGATTGTGCTGGCTGAAGATTTGCTCTCACGGGGTGCCGGTGAAATATTACAACGCCTTTATGATAGCACCAACTAATATCAAGCCATGAAACCATTGCCGTCACGACCACTGGCAAACAGACATATTATGGTGACCCGTCCGGCGCATCAGGCCAGCACACTCATTCAGTTGTTAGAGCAAGCCGGAGCACAAGTGTATTGCCAACCTTTAATTGCTATTCAGGCGATAGAGAACCCCGAAACCGCCATTGCGCAGGTTCAAAAACTCGAGCACACCGATATTGCTATTTTTATCAGCCAAAATGCAGTCACACACGGTATAGATCTTATTCAGCAATACACCCGTCTGCCCGCAAAACTGCAACTGGCCACGGTGGGATTAGGCAGTGCCAAGCTGCTGGAAAAGCGAGCCGGCCGAGCGGTTGAAATCATGCCACAAACATCTTACAACAGTGAAGGTTTGCTGGCTCACCCATTACTGCAAAATGTTGCCGGTAAAAACATCAGTCTATTTCGCGGAATCGGTGGCCGTAATTTACTGGCCAACACTCTGCGTGAACGCGGTGCAAATGTTGAATACGTGGAAGTCTATCAACGCAACTGTCCGGATATTGATTTACAACAACTGGAAAAATCCTGGCAAGTTAATCCCATTGATACGATTTGCATTACAAGTGCTGAGGGGCTGGAGAATTTAGTTACCGTTATTTCAGAAAAAACTGCAGCTGAACAACTGCGTGCCGCTATACTTGATTGTAAAATTGTTATCGTTAATCAGCGCATTGAACCAAAATTGCAACACTATGGCTTTACACAAACCGCAATTATTACAGACAATGTCAGTGATAAGGCCATTGTTGATGCTATTATAAGAGAATCACACCAGATACCAGGATAACCACTGTTGAGCAAACAAGACACCACTAAAGACGCTAAAAAAGTCAATCCCTCCCACAAAGCCAAAAAACCGGAAAAAAAACCTCGTGCTTTTTTAGATTCCAATCGCCTGTTACTCTTCACTGTAATCACAGTGCTCATTTTACTCGTTGGGTTTATCAGCCTGGCAGGGTGGCAAATGCTGCAACAACAGCAAGCTCGCATCAATCATCAACAACAGCAACTGGAACAAATATCTCGACAACAAGCCCGTATCCATCAACAGCTGGAAAAACAACTGCAACAAACCCTCCAGCAGCAAGCAAATAAACTCGACAACC
>JALXDW010000308.1 GCA_027070385.1 Chromatiales bacterium | reverse complement strand
AATGCAACTTATTTCAGTTGTTACCGATACCAACAGTGAATCTGCACGTGAAACGGCTTCCCGAAAATTACTCAGTTACGGTTTCCGTTTTTATGAAACTTTTCGTCTGAACAAGGCTCATGAAGTATTAACAACTCAGCGAGTCTGGAAAGGCGATAAAGATGAAGTTAATCTCGGGCTAACCGAAGATTTATATATTACTGCCCCACGCGGCAGTCGTTCCAGAATAAAAGCCAACATGAAACTCGATGCAATGATTACCGCACCTGTAAAAAAGGGCCAGGCATTTGGAACGGTTAACGTCCCACTAGCTGATGAAGTACTGGCATCCAAACCTTTGGTTGCGCTTAATAATGTGAAAGAAGGCGGTTTTTTCAGCAAACTGACTGATAACATTCTTTTAATGTTTAAATAATATAAAACCAAAGATAATGTCTGAAAAAACTGTTCAACAAAATACTGATATTTGTTACCTTAATGGCGAATTCATCCCGTTAAAAGACGCAAAGGTATCGGTTCTTGATCGGGGATTTATTTTTGCAGATGGCATTTATGAAGTTATCCCTGCCTTTAGCGGAAAAATTTTCAGACTGACTCAACACTTAAAACGGCTACAGGATAATTTAACCGCCATAAAAATAAACAACCCCTGCAATGAAGAACAGTGGCAGACTATTTTCAACGCGTTAATTGAGAAAAATAATTATAATAATACCGATTGTTCGGTATACCTTCAGGTCACACGTGGTGTTGCAAAACGTGACCATGTCTTTCCTGCTGATTCAACCCCCACTGTTTTTGTCATGGTTAGTCCCCTGGCACCGGTCAATCCGGAAATTCTTAAAAAAGGATTATCGGTGATTATTCGTGAAGATATCCGCTGGCAGTACTGCAATATCAAGTCCATCTCATTACTGGGTAATATTATATTAAAACAGGAAGCAGCAGAAAATAATGCTGATGAAGCCATCCTCGTGCGGAATGGTAATGTTACAGAAGGTGCTGCAAGTAATATATTCATTGTTAAAGATGGCATAATCAAAACACCGGCAAAAGATAAAACACTTCTGCCCGGTATTACCCGTGATCTGATTGTTGAAATTGCACAAAAAAAGGGGCTGACTTGTGAACAAACCAGTATTAGCCTGGATGAATTGTTAAAAGCCGATGAAGTCTGGCTAAGCAGTTCAACCAAAGAAGTCTCTCCTGTTTGTCAGATAGAAAACAAACCCGTTGCGGATGGCAAACCCGGCCCTGTTTGGGCCAGAATGTATCAGCTCTTTCAGGAATATAAAAAATCTCTCAAGCAATAATCGTTGACAAGACTATGAATGAACAAGACAGTCCACTGGAATTTCCCTGCCATTTTCCAATCAAGGTGATGGGTGCATCAACCGCTGAGTTTAAACCCTGTGTTATTGAAATTGTCAAAAAGCATATACCGGAACTTGTTGATGAACATATTAATGAACGCCCCAGTAGCAACAACAAATACATCTCTCTTACGCTCACCGTTTATGTGAACAGCCGTGAACAACTCGATAATATTTATCGTGATCTCCATGCCTGTGAGCATGTTCTTATGTCTCTATAACCATGTCTCAACATACCCTGTTTAAAGATCTCGGTATCCAGGACTATACTCAAGTCTGGCAGGATATGAAAAATTTTACACTTGAACGAACTGCCCAAACACCGGATGAATTCTGGTTTGTGCAACATCCGGCAGTTTATACTCTGGGACTTAACGGTAAACATACACATATTTTAAATCCCGGCCACATCCCGGTTATCAATATCGACCGCGGTGGACAGATAACCTATCATGGCCCCGGGCAACTGGTTGTTTATTGTCTGGTGGATTTAAAACGCAGAAACTACGGTGTCCAGGAATTTGTAAAACGTTTACAGGCCAGCGTGCAAACATTATTGGCCAGCTATCAAATCGAGAGTCATCTTGTTGACAAAGCCCCTGGTGTTTATATTGCAAACAGGAAAATCGCTGCTCTCGGTTTGCGTGTTAAACGTAATTGTACCTATCACGGCTTATCTGTGAATATTAAAATGGACTTGAGTCCCTTTAAAGACATTAACCCTTGTGGTTACCCCAACCTGGAAGTCACTCAGATGTCAGATCATGGTATTGATGATTCACTTGAAGTGATCGCCAAAAAATTCAAACCTGTTCTTGAAAATAGCATATACTCCTGAACAAAGCATATTAACAGAGACGTCGGGAAATGGATATTGAAGTACTGATCAATAATATAGTGCAAACAATATTGTTACCACCGGGAATGAACATTGCCATGATGCTCACCGGGCTGATTATCATTCAGCGCTTTTATGCAACCGGCAAGATACTTCTGATGACAGGTTTTACTCTGCTGATTATTCTGAGTTTGCCGGTCACCGCACAAGCTTTGAATGGACTACTCGAAACAGATCCGGTTCTGGATTTGAAACAAGTCAAAACCGGAAAAGCCCGGGCTATTGTCGTACTCGGTGCCGGCCGTTATAGCAACGCACTGGAATACCCTGAAAATAAAGATTCAATATCAACAACAGCACTGGAACGTTTGCGCTATGCCGTTTATCTGCATCAGCAAACTGGCCTGCCCCTGCTGGTTTCAGGTGGCAGCCCGCATGGGCGAATGCAATCAGAAGCGTCTATCATGCAGGATGCCCTTAAAAATATTTTTGCTTTAAAAGCCAAATGGCTGGATTCGAAAAGCACCAATACCTGGAATAATGCAAAATTTTCAGCGGAAATTCTAAAAAAATACAATATCAGGGATATTATTCTGGTTACCCATGCAACGCATTTACCACGTGCAAGACTGGCCTTTGAGCATTTTGGTTTTAAGATTACAGCCGCCCCTTTAGGTTTTAAGGCAAGTAACCATCATGATATATCCTGGACAGTTCTTGATTTTTTACCATCAGCACAGGCCATGAACAATGCCAGTTCCGCACTGCATGAATATATTGGTTATGTCTGGTATGTCATTCGTTATATCTGGCTGGCCTGAAACAACTTTGCATATAGCGGTAATAAACAAATTATCCCGTTTATTTACCTTCAAAAATAATCTTCCAACCTTTCTTGTTTTTGCTCAAATAAAGTCGCTTATCCATATCACTTTTATAATTATTGGACTGGTAAGATTGATGAAAACGGGCGACCACAATATCTTCCTGTGTTGCTGAATCCGGATAAGCAAACAAGGAAATATCATCCAGTTTTATTTTCTGATATTTTTTTGAACGTGACACCACTTTTTTACGTGCCCGCCAGCTGCGAATATTATGACCGCGGCTCCAGAAGTTATCAGCATAATGATCCAGATATTTATCAACATCAAGACTTTGCCAGTCACGTCGCCATGTTTCCAGTGATGCCAGCACATCCTCACGTAAACGGCTCCAACTCGTATAATCAACCCATTCTATTGATTCTGCAATGATCATTGGTGTCTTTCCGGGGGTAACCAGATGCTTGATCGAATTAAGATCAATATTGGGAAGCACCACACAACCTTCACTGTCCAATGGTGGCCGGCTATAAGAATCACTGGTTGTACCATGCAGCCATATTCCATAACCGGTTTTTCCCAAACGAATATCCAGCTCATTAGGATAGTTTACCGGGAATGCACCAATGCCGTACTTGTCCGGTAAACGTCCATCCGGAATCCAGCGAGTGACAAAATAAACACCTTCTGGTGTTTTTAAATCCCCCTTGCTGAATTTATTACCTCGCAACTTTCCGGTACTGACATAAAAGTCCTTGACCAGTTTGGGTGGCAACAAATCACTTTGTCGCTGAAAAACATACAAACGATTTTTTGATTTATCAATTAAAACAGCAACCTTTACGGATTTGGACATTAACAATAATGAACGTGGAATTTTCTGCTGCGTTATTTTCTGGTGATAATTTTCCAGCCGGATATTAACTTCATCCCGTAATTTTTTTAATTCTGTCTGTAATTCCGGTTTGCGAAAACTGGCCAGCACGTCATTTTGTCCGACTCCCTGTACCGATGTCACCTGCATGGCTAACAGATCACCTTTTACCAGATGTGCCAGCTTGAATTCAGGGCTTTTCCTGATAAGGTCATTCAACAAGATGGATGCGGTTTTTAAATCCCCCGCTTCAATATAGGCAAAGACCTTCAATAAGCTGGCTTCATAATCTTGCGGATAAGCATGGATGCGTTGATCAAGTTCTGCTATCAAATTTTCAGGTACAGCGGTTTGTGGTTTGCTTGCCAATAGTCCGTTCGATGCCGGTTGAACATCCAGTTTTGCAAGATAGGTCTGCTCAGATTGAACAGCCGTATTTGCTTCATTGTTTTGAACCGATGCCTCTTTTTGCGCAAAAGCAAACGTCACAATAAAAACAACGGCTAATGCAGAGAACAGGTAAATCAATTTTTGTAAGGAATGATGAATCATTATCTTAAAACTGCCAGGCTTTTTTCTGAAAGAATACGCCAGCCATCAATAGTATGTTGCATGACAAATTGTTTTCTGGTTTTATCGCGGTAATTGTCGGCTTGATAATCCTGTACCAGTTGCACAATCACTTTGTTCTGTTGCTGTGGACGAATATCAAAATCATTCAAACGAACATTCACCCAGCGTGGTTTGCTGATACGCATACGTCGCTGTACTTCCCATACTTTTCGGGGTAATTTCACCGGTTTAAAATCCTTGCCGTAAAAGGATAAATATAAATCAACGGCCTGGGCAGACCACGCGGCTGCCCAGCCTTGCAACGCGGTGACTACTTCTTCTTTGTTAACAGGCACGCTGACAGTAGCCGTTTTGTTCTTATTTGATTTCTTTGGTTTTAATTCTTGCCGTGCCGTTTTTTGCCGAATGGGCTCTTTAATAACAGCCGGTTGTTGCAGCATTGCAAGTTTGTCAGGCACATGCTTATCTTCCAGCTTTGGCTTGTTTTGGGCAGACACACTGTTCGCCAACAAGATGTTACTGGCCGATTTTTTGTCCGCTGCCGCAATAACAGGCATAACAGCCAGGTTTAATGTTTTTAGCTGAACAGCTTTTGCCTGCACTCCCAACTTTAATGCTTTACTGTAAGCACCTCGCGCCATCTCAACATAAATGGCACTTAAATTTTCATACAATATTTTATAC
>JALXDW010000307.1 GCA_027070385.1 Chromatiales bacterium | reverse complement strand
GCCCTGGGCATTGTCACAATAAGGCTTTTACCATCACGATAACCGATCAATTTTACAAAAATCCGCTCATCCGTCTTAGAGGAAGGATCCTGTAGCTGAATACTTTCACCAATATCTACTTTTATCTCACTAAAATTAATCGACATACTCTTTTTATTCCATCTGTTGTCTACAGGCCCAACATACCCTCATTAAATTATCGGCAATCGCTTAATATTTTTAACAAAAATCACCCTCTTGATTGATATTTCCAGACGAATCCACGGTTATTCCTCTGAACCGCTCAGGACACATTAAACTGCTGATTTATATAGCTATTTATCCTGTTTATTGGTCAAACACAGGCATTGAAGCAAACCCCGTTGGGCTGTATACTGCGGAGCCATTTTGTCTGCTGATAGCGTGCTTTTCTTCCGGCATACTCCCAAAATACTAGGCAAAGCGGTATAACCAGCCTTTATTGGCTCTAATTTATTGATTTTTAATAGTTAAATGTAAAACCTATGAAGTTAAACGGCCTTTATCACCCTAAATTCGAACGCGATAATTGTGGCTTTGGCCTGATCGCGCATATGGACGGCAAAGCCAGTCACTGGCTGCTCGATACTGCAATTACCGCACTGGCGCGCCTGACCCACCGTGGCGCAATAGCCGCAGATGGTAAAACCGGTGACGGTTGTGGTTTATTACTTAAAAAACCGGACAGCTTCTTACGTGCACAAGCCAAAGAGCTGGGTTTTACACTGAAAGACAATTACGCTGTTGGTATGGTGTTTTTAAACACCGACTTCGACAAAGCCCAGACTGCACGCGATACTTTATTTAAAGAATGTCGAGCCGAAGGCTTGGACGTGCAAGGTTGGCGAACGGTGCCAACGGACTATTCTGCCTGCGGTGAGGAAGCATTAAAGTCGGTTCCCACCATTGAGCAAATTTTTATTAACCCGGCCGATGATATGAATGCCGTTGATTTTGAACGACACTTATATATAGCACGCCGCCGCACTGAAAAAGCCATTGAACCCGGCGATAAGATGTTTTACATCCCTAGTTTATCGTCGCATGTTATTTCCTATAAAGGGCTGGTCATGCCCGAAAATCTGCCCGTTTTTTACCAGGATTTAAGTAATAAAGACATGGCCTCGGCAACGGCTGTTTTCCATCAGCGTTTCTCCACCAATACCTGGCCACAATGGCGATTGGCACAACCTTTTCGCTATCTGGCACATAATGGTGAAATCAATACCGTTCAGGGTAATCGCAACTGGTCTATTGCACGCGGCCATAAATTTGAAACGCCGGTTTTACCCATGGAAGATATTCGGCCACTGGTATCATTAGAAGGTTCCGATTCAAACAGCCTGGACAACATGCTTGAAGCACTGATTGCCGGTGGCCTGAGTATGTTCCATGCCATGCGCTTATTGATTCCACCAGCCTGGCAAAACGTTGAAGTAATGGATCCCGACTTGCGTGCATTTTATGAATACAGTTCCATGCATATGGAACCTTGGGATGGCCCAGCCGGTATCGTCATGACCGATGGCCGCTATGCAGCATGCAGTGTTGACCGTAATGGCTTACGTCCAACCCGCTGGGTTATCACCAAAGATCGCCATATTACCCTGGCTTCTGAAATTGGTGTCTACGATTACGCACCCGATCAAGTCGTACGCAAAGGCCGCTTAAAACCGGGAGAAATGATAGCAGTCGATACCGACACCGGTGAATTACTGTTACCTGAAATGATCGATGAACAACTTAAAGCACGCCATCCCTATAAACAATGGATGCGTGAGCACGCGATTCGTTTGAATTATAAACTCGATGAAGAATGTGCCGTTGCCGCCATCGATAAACAAACCTTACAAACTTACCAGAAACTGTTTCAGGTGAGTTTTGAAGAACGCGATCAGGTCATTCGGGTGCTGGCCGAAGCCGGTCAGGAAGCCATTGGCTCAATGGGCGATGACACACCGTTCCCCGTTTTATCCCGACAAGTGCGTTCTGTTTACGACAATTTCCGTCAGCAGTTTGCACAGGTGACCAACCCGCCCATCGATCCCATCCGCGAACAGGTGGTGATGTCACTGGAAACCTGCTTTGGTCCTGAATGCAATATGTTTGAAGAAACGCCTGCCCACGCACAACGTTTACGAGTGAGCACGCCTATTCTATCGGCCAGTAAGTTTAAACAACTTCTCAGCATGGAAGAAAAAAGCAGCCAGTATGCGCACACCCATATTTCATTAAACCGACCCCATGCACTGGAGCTAAAACAGGCCATTATTCAGATTTGTGATGAAGCCGTTGCCGCTGTTAAAGCGGGCAAAGTGATTTTGGTCCTTAGCGACAGTGATATTACTCAAGGCAGCCGCCCGGTTCATGCCCTGCTTGCAACAGGCGCAGTCCATCATCGGTTAATAGCTGAAGGCTTGCGTTGCGATGCCAATATTGTGGTTGAAACCGGCACCGCACGGGATCCCCACCACTTTGCCGTACTGCTTGGTTATGGTGCAACCGCTATCTATCCTTACCTGGCTTATGAAGTCATCCGTGATTTAATCAGCAGCGGTGAAATTAAAACCAACGATGCCTGCAAACTGGATGTGAATTACCGTAAAGGTATCAATAAAGGGCTGTTTAAAATTACCTCTAAAATGGGTATCTCAACCATTTCAAGTTACCGTGGCTCACAGCTGTTTGAATGTGTGGGTTTACAGTCAGACGTTGTTGATCTTTGTTTCAAAGGCACCACTAACCGCATGGAAGGTGCCAGCTTTACCGATCTTGATAACGATCAAATGTTGTTACACAAACTGGCCTGGAACACACGTAAAACCATCAGCCAGGGTGGTTTATTAAAATTTGTACACGGCGGTGAAGACCATGCCTATAACCCGGATGTGATTCAGTCACTGCAAGTGGCCGTCAAATCCGGCAACTATGACGACTATCGTGTTTATGCCGATCAAATCAACCAGCGAGCGCCACTTGCGCTGCGTGATCTGCTTGCGGTGAACAGCAAGAATTGCAAAGCCATTTCAATCGACGAAGTCGAACCGATGGAAGAAATTGTAAAACGTTTTGACAGTGCCGCAATGTCACTCGGTGCCTTATCGCCAGAAGCACATGAAACATTAGCCGAGGCAATGAATCAACTCGGTGGACGCTCCAACTCCGGTGAAGGTGGTGAAGATAAAAAACGCTATGGCACCTTAAAACGTTCTAAAATTAAACAGGTAGCCTCAGGTCGGTTTGGTGTCACACCAGCATACTTACGCAGTGCCGAAGTCATGCAAATAAAAGTGGCGCAAGGTGCCAAGCCCGGTGAGGGCGGGCAACTCCCAGGACATAAAGTCAATGAATTGATTGCTGAACTGCGTTTTTGCAAACCCGGTGTTTCCTTAATTTCACCACCACCGCATCACGATATCTACTCTATCGAAGATTTGGCACAGCTGATTTTTGATCTGAAAGAAGTGAATCCGGATGGCCTGGTTTCAGTGAAGCTGGTTGCTGAAGCGGGTGTTGGCACCATTGCTGCCGGGGTTGCCAAAGCCTATGCCGATTTAATTACTATTTCAGGTTATGACGGTGGTACCGCTGCATCACCTTTAGCCTCCGTAAAATATGCTGGCAGTCCATGGGAACTGGGGTTATCAGAAACGCATCAAATCCTGCGCGCCAATGACTTACGCGGTAAGATACGTTTGCAAACCGACGGTGGTTTAAAAACCGGCCTCGATGTGATTAAAGCCGCTATTCTCGGTGCTGAAAGTTTTGGCTTTGGTACCGGCCCGATGGTTGCCATGGGTTGTAAATACCTGCGTATCTGTCATTTGAATAATTGTGCCACGGGTGTCGCTACACAGGATAACGTCCTGCGAATGAAACACTATCGTGGTGAAGTCGAATGGGTCATGAACTACTTCCGCTTTATTACACAGGAAGTCCGCGAAATTCTGGCCAGCCTTGGCTTGAAGAAACTCACCGATCTGATTGGTCGCACCGACTTGCTGGAGGTTATTGAGGGTGATACCGCTCGTCAACAGCAACTCGATTTCTCGGCAATTTTAACCGATGCCGGTGTTGATAAAGCGAAACCTCAATTTTGCATGGAATCCAAAAATGAGCCGTTTGATAAAGCCGAACTTTCTCAACAAATGCTGCTTGATACCGCTGATGCGATTAAGAATAAAACCGGTGGTGAGTTCAGTTACGACGTTCTAAATATTCACCGTTCCATTGGTGCCAGAATCTCCGGTGAAATTGCCGCAATTCACGGTGATGCAGGAATGGAAAACAACCCCATTACCTTACGCTTAAACGGTACGGTTGGCCAGAGTCTCGGAGTATGGAATGCAGGTGGTTTAAATATTTATTTACAGGGTGACGCAAATGACTATGTGGGTAAAGGTATGGCTGGCGGTAAGCTGGTACTCACTGCACCCAAGGTCAGCAGTTTTGACCCGGCAGACACACCCATTATGGGGAATACCTGCCTGTATGGGGCCACTGGTGGTAAATTATTTGCTTCCGGTTTAGCAGGCGAACGTTTTGCGGTGCGTAACTCAGGTTGCCACGCAGTTGTTGAAGGTATTGGTGATCACGGTTGTGAATATATGACCGGTGGTCTGGTGACCGTACTTGGTCCTACCGGTCTGAACTTTGGTGCAGGCATGACCGGTGGTTTTGCTTACGTTTACGATCCGGAAAACCAGTTTGCCAACCGTAATAATCACGATGTCGATATTCAACGCATTGCCGCTGAAAATATGGAAGACTATCGTTGCCATTTACAGGATGTCATTATGGAGTTCGTAAAAGAAACGAACAGCAAGCGTGGACAATATATACTGGATAACTTTAGCGATACAGTCGGTGACTTCTGGTTAATCAAACCAAAAGCATTAACACTGGAATCTTTACTTGAAGATTTACAAAACGCAGCTGCATAAAAATTACTGGTTTAGGAATTATGGGAAATACTTTTCAATTTATACAATGCGAACGCCGCGATCCAAAGAAAAAATTGGCCGCTGATCGTATTAAAGAGTACCGTGAGATTTACTCACCGTTTGATCAACAACAGGCTGAACGTCAGGCCGATCGTTGCCTGGAATGCGGCAACCCCTATTGTGAATGGCGCTGCCCGGTACATAATTA
>JALXDW010000306.1 GCA_027070385.1 Chromatiales bacterium | reverse complement strand
GGCTGAGTTATATGAACATTACTTAAAACCGCAGGACTGGTTGTCATAAAAAAATTTTTACTTTAAGAGCGATTCTTTTTCTTCACGTTTTAATTTTTTTATTATCCCTTCCCGTTTAGCCGCCAGAGAACGAGATGCCAGTTTCTCCTGATAAACCAGTTTAACCGGTCGTCTTACTCGAGTGTATTTAGCGGCACGTTTATTATCGTGGTTATGTTCATCGACGCGTCGTTTCACATCCACTGTAATACCAGTATATAAGGTATTATCCGCACATTTTAAAATATAGACATACCAGGATGACTTGCTAGTCATTTGACCCCGGCCATACGTTGATTAGCATTATCACGCCAATGGATCCCAGTAGCCAGGATGCCAGCGGAATATCCTCAATCATAAATTTACCATAGCCGTCGAGTGCGAAGATAACACTGGCACCAATGATTAAACTGCTGCCGATAATGGCAATAAAGGTACGTTGATTATTTTTGTGCATGCTTCGTTTAATTTCATTCATTTGCTCTCTGGAAAGTTGCGTTGTGAGTCGGCCTTCTTTTGCCTGGGTTAAAACATCATGTACCAGAGAGGGTAGTTGGGGTATTTGTTCTAACCACAGTGGAAAGTTATCTTTAAATTGTTTAAAGATGGCTTGAGGGCCCATCTGATCACGCATCCATTTTTCCAGGAAGGGTTTGGCCGTTTGCCAGAGGTCCAGGTCCGGGTAAAGTTGTCGCCCTAAGCCTTCTATATTAAGTAGTGTTTTTTGTAACAGAATAAGTTGTGGCTGAACGGTAATATCAAATTCACGTGCGGTGTTAAACAGGCCAAGTAGTACCTGGGCAAAGGATATTTCTTTTAACGGTTTATTAAAGACCGGTTCACAGACCGTGCGGATAGCCGCTTCAAATTCTTCGATACGGGTATCGTGTCCAACCCAGCCGGAATGAATATGTAACTCTGCAACACGTCGATAGTCATGGTTAAAAAAGGCTAGAAAATTTTCGGCCAGGTAACGTTGATCATTTTTGGTAAGCGTACCCATGATGCCAAAGTCAACGGCAATATACTGTCCTTTTACCTGATGGGGTGTTTGCTGATTTTCTGCTGCGACAAAAATATTACCAGGGTGCATATCGGCATGAAAAAAACTGTCGCGGAAGACCTGGGTAAAGAAAATTTCGACACCGTGTTCAGCAAGTTGTTTAAAGTCAATATCATGTTGTTTTAAAGTATCCGTGTGTGAAACAGGAATACCGTGAATACGTTCCATCACCATGACATTTTGCCGGGTGTAATCCCAGTGTACTTCGGGGACATACAGTAATGCTGAATCTTTAAAGTTACTTCTTAGCTGGGTTGCGTTGGCCGCTTCACGCATTAAGTTCAATTCATTAAGAATGGTTTTTTCATATTCGGCAACAATTTCAACCGGGCGTAATTTTTTACCCAGTGACCAGTAGCGTTCTATTTTTCTGGCAATACTATAGAGAATGGACACATCACGTTTAATGATTGGCATAATGCCGGGGCGTACAATTTTGACTACCACGTCTTCACCACTGTGCAATGTGGCGGCATGAACCTGGGCGATAGAGGCCGAAGCAAAAGGAGTGGGGCTAAATTCAGCAAAGACTTTGTTCGGTGATTGTTGGTAGGTCTTTTCTAAAATACTCAGTGCAATGCTATCTGCAAAAGGAGGAACCTGATCCTGTAGTTTGGCCAGTTCAACAGCGATATCATCGGGAAGCAGATCCTTGCGGGTTGATAATATTTGCCCGAATTTAACAAAGATGGGGCCTAAATCTTCCAGTGAGCGGCGAATGCGTAAGCCACGGGTGGCTTCCGGGCGTTGCAACCAGAGCCAGGGCAAGATAAAACGCAGAAAACGCAGCGGTCGGAAAAGATGCGTGGCCAGGATCAGGTCATCCAGACCATGACGCATTAAAACCCAGCTAATATTAACCAGGCGAAATGTTTTTTGTAGATACATGCTTGAATTGTAAAGCTTTTATATATAAGAAGGCTAGCGCTTAGAGCGATTAACAGCGGTGTCGGCCGGTTTTTCCTTATTAGCTTTGATAACGGGAATAATAAAGAGAAGGAAGGAGGTAACTATGATAACGCCACCGACCGTTAGCAGTAAGTTGCTAGAAAAATCCCGGAAAAAATCGCTGATATACGGTATTTCGAGATCGACCAGTTTAAACATGCCCGCGAGTAATAATAATGTTCCAATCAGATCGAAAAGTATCCAGTAAAGGGGTTTGCGTCTTGTCAGTTGGGTCATTTTGCTATGCCTGTTTTTGTTATTTTGCTCATTCTAGTTAGTATTCCCTTAATAAGCGAATAAAGCTTTCTGCGACATGATGATCAAGACTTGAACGATTGCGAGCAATCCAGAGTGTGCGTTTAATATTGAAACCGGAGACTTTAATATGAAACAGTTTATCTTTCCCTATGTGTTTTTTAACAATAAAGCGCGGTAAAAAACTGCTATGGCCGCCACGCAGTAATATTTCAACGATGGCATCGGTGGAGCCCACTTCCATTTTAATATTCAGATTATTGATACCGATATTTTGTAATGCCTCGTCGGTTGTTTTACGAACGGCCGCCTGGCGTTCACGGAAGACATAACTTAACTGTTCCAGCTGCTGCATCTCAATGGTTTGCGTGTTACTGCGCGCCAACGGATGGCTTGGACCAACGGTGAGCCAGAGTTCATCCTCCTGCCACTTTTGTACTAATATATCCGGGTGATCCGGTGCATTTTCCATAATGGCTAAATCTGCCAGACCCGTGACCAGTCGGGTTTGAATACCTTTTGAATAGCCAAGGCGGCTGTTAATTTTGTATTGTGGAAAACGCTCACTAAATTGCACCAGCAATTCAGGTAAAAAGTGGTCACCAATGGAGTAGGTGGCTTCCAGACGGAGCAAATTAGTGCCTTCGGCCAGACTTTGTAAATCTTCCGTCAGCAGGTTATTGCGCTCCAGCGTTTGTACGGCAAAGGTGTAGACTTTTTCACCGGCTGCGGTTAGTCGCAAGCGGCCGGAAACCCGTTCCATCAGGGTTGCACCGTAACAGGCATCCAGCGCACGCAGTCGTTTGGTGACAGCCGGTTGGCCAATGGACAGGATTTTGGCAGCATTGGAGACTCCACCTTGTTCAACAATGGCACGCAAGGCGGCTAAACCGGTTAGATCAGGTAGGTTTTTATATTCCATAAAGGAATATTATTGTAATGATATTCAGTTGTCAGTCAAGTAGATAGGTGTATAATGCGCGCGATATTATCCCTATTTCATTAGTCAAATGAAATATTCGATATTTTTCTGTTAATTATTCTGGTTCACATTAGAAACCACAGATATTCTGATTAGGAATTACTTGCGGTGTTCTTTTAGTGTAGTGGAATGATGGGTTTTGTATTGTTGTCATTTTAAATTAAACATACGAGGTATTGCATGTCATTGGCAAGGTTTCTTCCTTTTTTAAATTGGATTCATTTGGTTAACAAAGAGTCGATTAAAGCTGATTTAATTGCCGGTTTTACCGGTGCTGTGATTGTATTACCTCAGGGTGTTGCGTTTGCCGCCATTGCCGGTTTGCCACCGGAATACGGACTCTATACGGCAACGCCCATTATCGCTGCTTTGTTTGGCTCATCTTTGCATTTGATTTCCGGCCCAACCACAGCCATTTCCATTGTGATATTTGCGACAGTCAGCCACTATGCTGAACCTGGGTCATCTGAATATATTTCGTTAGTGTTAACCGTGACATTTTTGGCCGGTATTTATCAGCTGGGTTTTGGGTTGGCACGTTTAGGCAGTCTGGTTAACTTTGTATCGCATACGGTGGTCATTGGCTTTACTGCGGGTGCCGCGATTTTAATTGTTACCAGTCAGGTCAAGCATGTGTTGGGAGTCGATGTCCCGCGTGGTGAATCGTTTCTGCATACATGGAGTGATATCTTTTCACAGCTGGGCAATATCAACGAATATGTCTTTTTTATTGCAGCGCTCACTCTGATTATTGCAGTGATGGTAAAACGGTATTTTCCAAAATGGCCGAATCTGTTGATAGGCCTGATTGCAGGCAGTGTTTTAGCATTATTGTTTAATGCACAGGAAACCGGTATTAAATTGGTGGGCGAGATCCCCGCCCATCTGCCACCGTTATCCCTTCCTGACCTCTCGTTTGAAACCATCAGGCAGCTTGCACCGGAAGCATTTGCGGTCGCGTTGTTGGGCTTGATTGAAGCGGTATCGATCAGCCGTGCGATTGCCTCCAAATCAAATCAACGTATTGACTCCAACCAGGAATTTGTTGGCCAGGGTTTATCAAATGTTGTCGGCAGTTTCTTTTCCAGTTATGCAGGTTCCGGTTCCTTTACCCGTTCCGGTATCAACTATGCGGCAGGTGCAAAAACCCCCATGTCGGCTATTTTTGCTGCAGTGATGTTAATGCTTATTGTTTTGCTGATTGCACCGTTAACGGCATACTTGCCGGTTGCGGCAATGGGCGGTGTTATCTTAATCGTTGCCTATAACTTAATTGACTTTAAACATATTAAATTAATTCTTAGCAACAGCAAGTCGGAATCTTCGGTTTTAATCGCTACCTTTTTGGCAACTTTATTCCTTGAGCTGGAATTTGCTATTTATATGGGTGTATTGCTCTCACTGATTTTATTTTTGGCCAAAACGTCCACACCGAATATTCCAACTTTAGGTATTGATGTGGATGAGGTCGATGGTAAACGCAGGTTAGTTAATATTCAGAAGAAACCGGTTAAGCAATGCCCGCAGCTTAAAATTATTCGTGTCGATATGTCGGTTTATTTTGGTTCATTGAATCATATTCAAAGCCGGATTCATCAGATATCAGAAAATGAACGTATCTATAATATTCTTATTATCGGCACACGGATTAACTTTATCGATCTAAGTGGAGCAGAAATGCTGGTGCAGGAACATCGTCGATTAAAGAAATTAGGCGGTGGACTCTATTTTTGTGATCTGAATTCTGAAGTCTATGAATTTGCAGCCAGAACCTGTTTTATTAAACATGTGGGCAACCATCATTTCTTTGACTCGAAAAAAGAAGCCATCAGTGCGATTTATCATATTCTGGATAAAGAAATTTGCCAGACTTGCTCGCAATTA
>JALXDW010000305.1 GCA_027070385.1 Chromatiales bacterium | reverse complement strand
TTGCTTTAAACTCCTTTTTCTTTTGTCCTTTATCAAGAATATTCATCAGAATAGACTGAATACGGTGTATCACTTCCTTCATGTAAAAGCGAGTTAAGTCTGGAAATTTATCCGCCTCCGCAATAATCAATTTAGGTACTCCAATAAGGCCGGACTCTTTAATGGTTTTCCACCAATGCCGTATAACCTGCTGGAGTAATTCCGACTGACTTCCCTGATAACTGGAAATGTACTCTTCAACCTCATTGATTTTAGGTACCATCACCTCATGTACCATTTTTTTAAATAAATCTTCCTTGCTTGAAAAATATAAGTAAACGGTTCCTTTGGAAACATTGGCCTGTTTAGCAATATCCTCGATCCGGGTCGATGCAAAGCCCTTGCTTACAAATAAATTAAGCGCTGCAAACAAAATCTCGAGTGGTCGTTGATCTTTACGCCTTTGCCATTTTTGACTCATGACTCTATTATACACAATTAAATGACCCCCCGGTCATTTAATTGTGTATAATAGACCACCGGTAAATAGCTTATATTACAATAAATTAGCAGCCAATCTTTTTAGCTGAATAACCTTTAGAAAAAAAACATTTAACCGATATAACTAACATGTCTGATACCACACCTGCATCAAAAGTCTGCCTTGCACGACAGCCTATTCTTGATTGTCAAAGCTCCATTATTGCCTATGAAATGTTATTCCGACAAATTAACGCATCTGCAGCCAATGTAATTGATGGAACCGCAGCAACAGCCGATGTAATTATGAACCTGTTTAATAACATGGGGCTCAGCAGTGTCATTGGTAATAAAAAAGCCTTTATTAACTTCAACGACACCTTTCTTGAAACCGATATTATTAATATTCTGCCAAAAGACCGGGTCGTACTGGAAATACTGGAAACCGTTGAAATCACCGAACAACTATTTGCACACTTAAAAGCACTGACTGAAGCCGGATTTACACTGGCCATTGATGACTTTATTGACAATGACAGTACCCACCAATTATTCCACCTGGCCAAAATCATGAAAATTGATATCAGTGACTATTCGACTGAACAATTACAACGCTACGCCAAACTGGGACAACAGCACAAGCTGACCTTGCTTGCTGAACGGGTCGAAACACAGGATGACTTTACAATGTGTAAAGAAATGGGCTTTGAGCTTTACCAAGGCTATTTTTTTGCAAAACCGGAATACATTGAGCAATCAACCATACCATCGAGTAAACTCGCTATCATCAGTATTCTCAATGATATTACAGCAGACAAACCCATTGAGGACATCGAACGAAAAATATCCCATAATGTTTCCGTTAGCTATAAATTATTACGCTATATCAATTCAGCCGGATTAAGACGAGATATGGAAGTTGATAGCATTCGTTCTGTCATCCAGCTGCTTGGTATTAAACCGCTATACCGCTGGTTATCATTATTTTTATTTACGAATGATAATAATAATGATGCCAATTTATTTGTAACCGCCCTAACTCGAGCCTTCTTTCTGGAATATATTGCACAGCAAACAGATAAAAAACTGGCCAACGACCTCTTTATATTAGGTATTTTTTCTTATCTCGATACCTTGCTAAAAATGCCCTTCTCCGAAGCACTTAAAGATATCTCAATCCCTGAAAATATTAAAATGGCTCTACTCGAGCAAAGCGGCCCTTATAACAATTATTACCAGCTTGCCCTGCTTGTTGATTCAAATGATTTTACTCAACTTGCCGCTATGATGAAAAAACTGAAACTTTCAGACAGCCAAGTAACCGATGCACATCTATATGCCATGCAAATGGCAACCAGTCTGCTTTAAATTTAATCGAGCGGGTAATTTTGATATTAAAATTAAAAACCTGCATAATTAAAGGATGCAGCCATTTAAAATTGTCATTCCCGCACGCTTTGCTTCTACCCGGCTACCCGGTAAACCATTAAAAAAACTAAATGGTAAAACACTGATTGAACACGTCTATATTGCAGCATCAAAAACCGATGCAAATGAAATTATCGTTGCAACGGATAACCAGGCAATCTTCGATACGGTAGTTGCTTTTGGAGGCGATGCCATCATGACTCGTGATGATCACCCTTCAGGTACCGATCGCATCCATGAAGTCGCATCACAAAAACAATGGCCCACTTCAAGCGTGGTTGTCAATTTACAAGGTGATGAACCATTGGTCCAAACCGATAATATCCATGCACTCGTTGAACTTTTACATCACAATAACAATGCGGATATGGCGACATTAGCTACCCGTTTTACAAAACTTGAAGATATACTGAATCCGAATCATGTCAAAGTCGTGCTTGATAATAATAATTTTGCGCTCTACTTTAGCCGCGCGCCCATTCCATGGGTAAGAGACAGCTTTCAGACTCCCGAACATTCAAAAACTGAACTGCCAAATTTCCCATTTTATTTGCACGTTGGTCTTTATGCTTACCGGGTTAAAACACTGCAACAATTCTCAACACTTCAGCCCAGTATGCTTGAACAAGCCGAATCACTGGAGCAACTGCGCATCCTTTCAAATGGAATGAAAATCATTGTCGCCCAATCTGCCAAACCCATTGGGCATGGAGTGGACACACCCGAAGATCTTGTTTTGGTAGAAAATATCTTGAAAAAACAGTGAAAAAGCCATTAAAAAACGCTAAAAACCCTTAAATCAGTTTTTTTTACAAAAAAACTCGTATTATTGCCTTCTTTCCTTATACTATTGTATAAATATCAACCAGGTAATAAAAATGACAACAATAACAAGAACCCTTTTTATCGGCCTTTTTTACTTGCCACTGAGCCTTACACAGGCAACAGAAGTGCATTACAAGCCTTTTATTCTCTCACAACAAACAACGACAAAATTTGCGAACGTCATACAGAATGTTAAAACAAAATTAGAACAGGCAAAATATACCATTGAAGGTGAATACACCGCACTACCCAGGCGCAGAATTTTAATTATTTCAAGTACTTATCTAAAACAGCATGCGGGTCTTTCCACACACGGAGCCTATGGTGCTGCTATCCGGGTTGCGATAACAAAAACCAATGATAATGTTCAGGTTTCTTTCAATAATCCAACTTATATGGCACATGCTTATCGGATGAAAACGGATCTTGCCGCTGTGCGTGAGCAACTCAAATCAGTGCTTGGATTTAAACAATACTTCGGTTCAGAAAAAGGGCTGACAAAAAGCGAATTGCGTGACTATCAATATAAAATGCTGATGCCCGACTTCGAAGACAGGCTTGAGTTGGCTGAATACCCCAATTATACCCTGGCTGTAAAAAAAGTAACCGCTTCCTTAAAAAAAGGAAATGGCGGTACACAACTTGTTTACCGGATTGATTTACCCAATAAAGACGAAACCGTCTTTGGTGTTGCAATTTCGGGTACGGCAACACAAACAGCGTGTGCTGGCGATCAATTTATTATGGATAAGATTGATTTCAAAAAACTGAAATCCAGTGCACACTTACCCTATGAAATACTCATAACTGGACAACAAGTTTTTGCGCTGTTTGCAGAATTCAGAATTGCAATCAGTTTCCCAGATCTAAGCATGATAGGTGATAACAGTTTCTTTTCAATCATGTGTGCCCCTTCAGCCATTGAACGGGCTCTCACCCTCGCTGCAGGCGGTTCAATGGACGACTGACTGTAATCCCAATACAGCCAATTTTTGTATTGTGGCAAAAAAACAGCCTAATTTATGTGTATACAATGGATAATACTCAAGTGATTGATTATTTTAACGTTAAAAGACTCCACATCTGGCCACAACTGCCGATATATAAGGAATGAGCTTGGATTAAAACAGACTGAGCGACCCGATGTTAAAATATAACCGGCTGATAATATGAGCGCAAAGAAAAACAAACAAACAACCGCCAGCCACGTTGCTTCTGTTGTTAGCATTCCTGGGTATGAAATCAAGGATTTACTTGGTCGTGGTGGTATGGCGATGGTCTATCTTGCAATACAGGAAAGTATTGGCCGAAAAGTCGCCCTTAAAGTACTCGCCCCGGATCACAATGATGAAACATTTTCTGAACGTTTTTTACGTGAAGCTCGTATTGCCAGCCAGCTTTCACATCCCAATATTATTACCGTTTATGATGCAGGCATTCATAATGGTATTCACTATATGTCAATGGAATATATTCAGGGAAAGAATTTTAATGAAGCACGAAACCTGCTCACACGCAAACAAAAGGTCCTGATAATCAAACAAATTGCTGATGCACTTGATTTTGCAGCAAAGAAAGGCTTTATACACCGCGATATTAAACCGGAAAATATTTTACTTCACCAGGATGGACGTGCAATTTTAACCGACTTTGGAATCGCCCGAAGCAATGATATCTCTAAAGGTTTGACCGAAACAGGGAAAATCCTGGGCACACCCTACTTTATGAGCCCGGAACAAACCAAGGGATTAAAAATTGATCATCGCACCGATATATACAGTCTTGGTGTTGTCTTATTCCAGGCTCTGGCCGGTTACGTACCGTATGATGGTCCGTCATTGGTTGCGATTTGTATTAAACATTTATCCGATCCTATTCCACAATTACCCAAAGGTCTGGAAATATTTCAACCTATCATCAATATATGTCTGTCGAAAAAACCCGAACACCGTTATCAACATGCTTCTGAACTGGTTGCGGCTTTAAATAAAATAACCGATATCCAATTAGATAGCATTGATAGTAACGCAGCCGCCTTTAAAAAAGCCGGACAGAATTATAATGCTGCCACCATGGTAGAACAAAAGTCGCGGCCAGCAAAAAAAAGACAACAGCCCCCCATTGCTACCCCGACAAGAAAAAAATCTGTCAGTCGTCCGGTTACAGAAGCAACAAAATCATATAAAAACAGAGCTAGCCCGACGTTTATTACCGACTCGGATGATTTTAAAAATCTCAACCGCCGTAAAAGCAAGATACTGCTATTGCTGTTTATTCTATTAGCGGCTGTTGTTTATCATCAAAAAAAACAACTTGTTCCTGTTTGGAATAAACAAGTTAAACCACTGGCGAAAAAATACCTGCCAGCAGAAATAAAACAATATCTGTTTACAAATAAAAAAATACCGCAACCCAAAACCAGCAAGCAGCCGGTTAAAAACCCGGTATTAACGGTAAAAC
>JALXDW010000304.1 GCA_027070385.1 Chromatiales bacterium | reverse complement strand
TGATGTTGAAAAAATAAAACAGTGGGATCATTATATTGAATCACATCCTGAAGGCAGTCTTTATCATTTAACTGCATGGCAAAAAATTATATCTCAGCAGTTTGGTCATGCCAGTTTTTATCTTTATAGTACAGACAGTTCAAACAATATTAACGGGGTGCTTCCTGCCGTACAGTTAAAGAGTTGTTTGTTTGGTAATTACATGGTTTCGGTGCCTTACTTTAATTATGGTGGTGCTGTTGCAGAGAATTCCCAGCTAGCGATTGATTTAATGAATCGGGTGGGCACGTTGGCAGAAAAAAATAATGCCACTCATGTCGAGTTTCGGGATATGCAAACCTATGAAGGTAACTGGGGTTTACGTGAAGATAAAGTAGTTATGTTACTTGATTTGCCGGCTGAAGTAGAAACGCTGTGGAAAGATATTGGTACTAAAGTACGTGCCCAGATCAAACGTCCACAAAGAGAACCCGTGAAAGTAAAGCACGGTGGTATGGATTTGCTGGATGACTATTACCGGGTTTTTTCACAAAACATGCGTGACCTGGGGACACCGGTATACTCAAAATCCTTTTTTAAATCTATTTTAGAAACTTTCCCTGATAATGCACATATTGTTTGTGTGTATCATAATGATAAACCCGCTGCTGCAGGGTTCTTATTGGGTTACAAGAGCCGCATGGAAATTCCGTGGGCATCTTCCTTACGTGAATTCAATCGTATCAGTGTCAATATGTTGTTGTACTGGGAAGTGTTGCAATATTCCATTGAACAGGGGTATTCGCAGTTTGATTTTGGTCGCTCGACTATCAATGCCGGTACTTATCGGTTCAAAAAACAGTGGGGCGCCAAACCACGGCAATGCTATTGGCATTACTGGTTAGCTGACGGGGAGGATGTGCCAAAGTTAAATCCGGATAATCCAAAATATAAACGGGTGATCAGTCTCTGGCAGAAGTTACCCGTCTGGTTAACCCGAATCATTGGCCCCCCGATTGTAAAAAACTTGCCGTAACGTGTTTCTATCTTTGTTGTGCTTGTGTTAGCAAGTAATCCATTAAAGCTTTAGCCGGATTGGATAAACTGTGTTTGTTATGCCAGACAATTCCCAGCTTTCGGGTTAACGTCATTGACGGTGCTTTTAATACCTGTAATTGTGTATCGACCATTGAATGGGGCAATACGCCCCAGCCTAAACCCACCTGAATCAGCATTTTGATAGTCTCCAGGTAATTGGTCGACATCTTTATTTTTAATTCCAGATTTTTTTGTGCAAACAGTTTTTGAATGACTTCGCGTGTAAAAGTACCATGTGAAGGAAGCACGGCAGGGTATTTCGTTAGTGTTTTCAGGCTGACTTTTTGGCCGTTTAATTCATGTTTTTTATTCACAACGAAGGACAAGGGATCATCCCAGATTAACTGCTGATTCAAATTGGCTATTTTTGTCAAGGGCAAGGTGACAATGGCCAGTTCGATTTCCCCTTGTTCAATGAGTTTACAGGCATCTTCTGAATCCATAAAATCAATCGCCAGATCGACATCGGGATAGTTGGCAACATAGTGTGTTAAAATCGCAGGCAATCGGTGCAAGCCGATATGGTGGCTGGTTGCAATTTTAAGTTCACCTTGTACTTTAGTGGATAAATTGGCAATGCCCTGTTTGGCATTGTCTATTTCTTTTAGAATACGCTGGGCATGTTCTTGCAGGGTTTTACCGGCTTCTGTCAAGCGTACTTTTCTGCCGATACGATCAAACAAAGGTGTACCAAGTTCTTCTTCGAGAGCTGAAATACGTTTGCTGATAGCCGGCTGAGTTATAAAAAGTTCGGCAGAGGCGAGAGAAAATGAACCTGTTTCTGCAATGCAGACAAACGCTTTTAAATTTGCAATGTCCATATCCTGCTCCTGAACGAAATATATAGTATAACTAAAAGTTATAAATGCAATGAAAATAATGAATTTGAGTAATAATAGGATGAGCATTATAATTTGTCCAGTCAATTAGATAATCAAAGCTTGAGGACAAAATAGTGACAAAGACTTTATACGATAAATTGTGGGAATCCCATGTTGTTCGCGACAATGGCGATGGCACCTGCTTATTATATATCGATCGTCATCTGGTGCATGAAGTCACATCGCCACAAGCTTTTGAAGGTTTGCGCTTAGCCGGGCGTAAGCCTTGGCGGGTTGATGCCAATCTGGCGACACCGGATCATAATGTGCCAACCACGGATCGTGATCAGGGGATCAGCGATCCAGTTGCACGTTTGCAGGTTGAAACACTGGAAAAAAATTGTCAGGATTTCAAGATTACTGAATTTACCATGGATGATATTCGTCAGGGTATCGTGCATGTGATCAGTCCTGAACAGGGAGCAACCTTGCCCGGCATGACACTGGTGTGTGGCGATTCACACACTTCAACACATGGTGCATTAGGTGCATTGGCCTTTGGTATTGGCACCTCGGAAGTAGAACATGTGTTGGCAACACAGTGTCTGGTGCAGAAAAAATCAAAATCGATGTTGATTAAGGTTGAGGGTGAAACACCGGAGGCTGTCACTGGCAAAGATATTATTCTGGCGATTATTGAAAAGATCGGTACTGCCGGTGGTACCGGTTATGCCATCGAATTTGCAGGCAAAGCCATTCGTGACTTATCCATCGAAGGTCGTATGACATTATGCAATATGGCGATTGAAGCTGGTGCACGTGCAGGGATGGTCGCTGTGGATGATAAAACAATCGACTATGTGAAAGGTCGACCTTATGCCCCTTCGGGCGAATTATGGGATAAGGCCGTTGCCGACTGGAAGAATCTGGTTTCAGACAGCGATGCCAACTTTGATAAAGTCATTGAGTTAGATGTTGAAAAAATGCAACCCATGGTCACATGGGGTACCTCACCTGAAATGGTGACCGGTATTGAAGGTGTTGTGCCGGCTGCAAACAGTTTTGCCGATGAAGTGAAGCAGGACGGTGTGACAGCTGCGCTGGAATACATGGGGTTGAAAGAAAATACACCAATAACGGCTATCGAACTGGATAAAGTCTTTATCGGTTCATGTACCAATTCGCGTATCGAAGACTTACGCGCTGCGGCTCAGGTCGCTAAAGGTCGCAAGGTTGCAGATAATATTAAACTTGCCATGGTGGTGCCGGGTTCGGGGTTAGTCAAGCAACAGGCAGAAATGGAAGAACTGGATAAGATTTTTATTGATGCCGGTTTTGAGTGGCGTGAGCCGGGTTGTTCGATGTGTCTGGCGATGAATGCGGATAAGCTGGAAGCGGGTGAACGTTGCGCATCAACGTCCAACCGAAATTTTGAAGGCCGACAAGGGCAGGGTGGACGAACGCACCTGGTCAGTCCTGCAATGGCAGCGGCAGCAGCCATCGAAGGGCATTTTGTGGATGTGCGTAAAATGACGAACACAGTACAGGATTAAAATAATGGAAAAATTAAATACAGTGGAAGGCATTGTTGCTCCGATGGATCGTCCAAATGTTGATACCGATGCCATTATTCCAAAACAATTTCTGAAATCAATCAAACGCAGTGGTTTTGGTCCCAACTTGTTTGATGAATGGCGTTATCTTGATCATGGTGAACCCGGTATGGATAACAGTACCCGACCAGTCAATCCTGACTTTGTATTGAATCAACCACGTTATCAAGGTGCCAATATACTGGTCGCACGTGAGAATTTTGGTTGTGGTTCCAGTCGGGAACATGCACCCTGGGCATTACTGGATTATGGTTTTAAAGTTATTATTGCGCCCAGTTTTGCCGACATATTTTTTAACAACTGTTTTAAAAATGGCATTTTGCCGATTATTTTATCGGCTGAAGAAGTGGATACTCTTTTTACTGAAATTGAAAAAACAGAAGGTTATCAATTAAAAGTGGATTTGCCTTCCCAGACAATTAGCAAACCGAATGGAGATGTGATTAGGTTTGAAGTGGATGCATTTCGCAAACATTGTTTAATCAATGGTCTGGATGATATTGGCATGACACTGGAACATGTTGACGATATTAAAGCTTATGAAAAACGACGCCATCAGGAAGCGCCGTGGTTATTTAATCAGGAATAAATTATGACAAAGAAAATAGCAGTACTTCCCGGTGATGGTATCGGCCAGGAAATTGTAGCCGAAGCAGTTAAAGTGATTGAACGATTAAAAACAGCCTATGGTCTGGATGTTGAACTTGAACAGGGCTTAGTGGGGGGCACGGCTTATGATGAAACCGGCTCACCATTACCACAAGAAACGTTGCAACTGGCAAAAGACTCCGATGCCATTCTATTGGGTGCAGTTGGTGGCTATAAATGGGAATCACTGGATATTGCAGTACGACCTGAAAAAGGCCTGTTGGGTTTACGTGCAGAGCTGGCATTGTTTGCAAATTTACGTCCTGCAATTTTATATCCACAGCTTGCCGATGCCTCCACTTTAAAGCCGGAAGTGGTTTCCGGGCTGGATATTATGATCGTGCGTGAGCTAACCGGTGGTATTTATTTTGGCCAGCCTCGCGGCGTACGTACACTTGATAATGGTGAACGTGAAGGTTATAACACCCTGGTTTATCGTGAATCGGAAATCAGTCGCATTGCGAAAGTGGCTTTTGATATTGCGTCGAAACGCGATAACCGTGTTTGCTCGGTTGATAAAGCCAATGTACTTGAATGTACTGAACTTTGGCGTGAAGTGGTAACAAAAGAAGCGCAAGGTTTTAGTCATATTGAGTTAAGTCATATGTACGTGGATAACGCGGCCATGCAGCTGGTACGTGAACCCAAACAATTTGATGTGATGGTCACAACCAATATGTTTGGTGACATCTTGTCAGATTGTGCGGCTATGTTAACCGGTTCTATTGGTATGTTGCCATCCGCTTCACTCGATATTAACAGCAAAGGCATGTATGAACCTATTCATGGTTCAGCACCGGATATTGCCGGGCAAAATGTGGCTAACCCACTTGCCACGATTTTATCGGTTGCCATGATGTTACGTTATTCATTAAACGATGCCGATAATGCTACGCGTATTGAAGCAGCCGTGAATAAAGTACTGGATAATGGTTTGCGTACTCAGGATATTTATAGCGATGGTATGAAAAAGGTCTCTACTTCAGAAATGGGTGACGCTGTTATCGCAGCTCTGTAACAATTATTTAAAGAATAGATATTTAGGGGAATAATAAATGA
>JALXDW010000303.1 GCA_027070385.1 Chromatiales bacterium | reverse complement strand
GTAACATCAAAAGCACCATGCTCTTTGCAGAAATCAATCGTTGCCTGATAAACACCGGCATAATTCCTGTCCGGAATCATTGCTTTTGTATCATGTAATTGACCGTCTGCACCCCACATTTTTCCACCAGCACGGATGGCAGCAGGCATGGAAGCATCAATAATCACATCACTCGGCACATGCAGATTGGTAATGCCTTTATCGGAATTCACCATCGCCAGTTCGGCACGTATTTTATAAACGGCCTGAATATCCTCTTCTATTTGTTTACGTTGTGCTTCGGGTAATTCACTGATTTTTGCGTATACATCACCCAGGCCATTGCGTGTATCCACAGCCAGTTTTTCAAAGGTAGTCGCATGTTTTTCAAAAACATCTTTAAAGTAGACACTCACCGCATGCCCAAAAATAATGGGGTCTGATACTTTCATCATGGTGGCTTTCAGATGCAAGGAAAGCAACACGTCCTGCTGTTTGGCATCTTCCGTTGCTGCTTCAAAAAATTCACGCAAGGCTTTAACGCTCATAACAGAGGCATCAATAATTTCACCTGCCAATACCGGTGTTGCCTCTTTCAGGAGCTGTGTTTTGCCTGTGTCATCAACCAGCTCAATTTTAACTTCACCCTCGGCTTTAATGATGACTGATTTTTCACTGCCATAGAAATCACCTTCAGACATGGACGCCACATGGGTTTTTGAGTCCTCAGACCATTGCCCCATCGAATGTGGGTGTTTCTTCGCATATTCTTTTACCGGCCCGGCAACCCGACGATCCGAATTCCCTTCACGCAATACCGGATTTACGGCACTGCCTAGCACCTTGGCATAACGTGCTTTAATCTTTTTTTCTTCATCCGTTGCAGGCTCTTCGGGAAAATCGGGTACCGCATAACCGGCCGTTTGCAATTCCTGAATGGCCGCTTTTAGCTGTGGTACCGAAGCACTGATATTCGGCAGCTTGATAATATTGGCATCCGGTGTTTTAGCCAGTTCACCTAACTCGGCAAGCGCATCCGGTTTTTTTTGTTCATCGGCCAGTTTTTCCGGGAAATGCGCCAGAATACGTGCTGCCAGTGAAATATCACGAGGGTCAATCTCAATATCCGCTACTTTGGTAAAAGCCTGGACAATAGGAAGAAAAGAACACGTTGCTAAAGCCGGGGCTTCATCGGTTTCGGTATAGACAATTCTGGAACTGGGCATGTTGAAATACTCTAAATAAGGTCATAGTGGCGGGATCCCTTTGGGAAGCCCATCGTCGCCTTATTATATTTCAGATCGGCCGCAGGTTCACGCCCAATAAGCAATCCTACCGGCAAACAATAGAAAAAGTTGCTTTACTCGCGGCACCAAAAGCTTATTCGTCGCTTTGCATCTAACTCTGCTTTTTGTCGCTCGGCATCGGAAAGAATCCGGTTTTTGCCATCTTTACTTTTATTGTAAAGATAGTTTGAACGTTGATAGCGTAATAAATCATTTTTAGCGCGTTCACAATTTTGTTTCAATTTTTTCTGGTGTTGCTCCAGTTTTTCCTGTTTCTTTTTTCTGGCTTCCCGTTCACGCTGTGCTGTTTCCAGAAATTCCTTTTCTCTTTTCAGCTTCTCTTCATGCAACTGTTGTCTGGTTTTTTTTGTTCCATCTTCATTCAATTCCAGCTTCTTTTGTGGCCGTTTTATACCCACCGATTTTTGCCCACAAGGAACAGATGTAAAATTAATGATCCCCTCCTTGTCCTTGCATTTGTATATTTCTGCCTGTGCAATATTGGAAAACAGCAAAGACACGGATATTAAAAAAAGGTTGAATAAAAATATTTTCATTTTTTTGGTTATTTTTCTGGGCTTCGTTCCCAGCTTATATTTATGACAAGCTCAAGTTAATCGTTATCGACGTTCGGCATGTAACCGCTGGGTTGACAAGCGTTGGCGTTCATCAAATAAATGCCGCGCTCCCAACCATACCGCTATAAGTGTAGCAAACCCTGAAGCGGCTGTTATCATAAACATGATGAGTATTTGATATTTCACTGCTTCGGCTGGTGGTGTACCACCTAAAATCTGACCACTCATCATCCCGGGTAAATTAACCAACCCCGCGGTTGCCATTGCATTCACTATCGGAAACAAACCAATACGCACACTTTGCCTGGCAATATCACCAATGGCCTGCCGCCAGGTTTGCCCCAGAGCCAACCGTGCTTCAATCACCATCCGTTGTTGCCAGGCTGTTTTAGTCAAACTTTCCAGCGACAATGCAGCAGCGGTCATGGTATTACCAATGATCATACCCATTAAAGGAATGGCATATTGCGGTGTATACCAGGGTGTATTGTTCACGACCAAAGTCAGTACAAAAATACCAACAACAAACGATGAAATAAAAACCGATACGGTTCCAACACCATAACCCCAGATACCTTTAAAGCGCCGCGTCTGCCGTGCCATAATTTCACGTCCGGCTACCAGCAACATCACCAGCCACATTAACGCAATCCAGATAAAATCAGCCTGTGCAAATAACCATTTTAAGACGAAGCCAATAAGCAAAAGCTGTACAACCGTTCTTAATGCAGCCAGTAGAATCGTTCGAGACATTTTAAGCTGTATAAAATATGACAAGATTGCAATCAGCACAACCAATGCAGCTGCAAGGCTTAGATCAAACAGACTCAGACTAACAACATTCATGTTTGTGTCTCCATACCTGGCAATTCAACCAAAGTGGCATTCTTGATTTCGAACTGACGCTGAGCAATACGTTGAATTTGTTTTTTATTATGTGCAACCCAGATAATGCTGCATTGGGTTTGCTGTTGGTACTGAAGCAAACTCTTTTCAACTTGCTGTGCATTGTCTGAATCCAGATTAGCGGTAGGCTCGTCCAGCAATAAAACACCGGGGTTATTCACCAATAACCGGATAATTGCCAGACGTTGCCGTTCCCCGGTCGAACAACGTGAAACTTCCCAGTTCAAGGTCTCCAGTTCAAAGCCCAGATGTTTTAAATAAAGTCCTGTTTGTTCGCTTAAAGGCTGTGAAAAATGTTCCCCCACCGTGTCAAACCACCACTGACTTTCTGCTGCCAAATACGCAACCTGCTT
The DNA here is from genome assembly GCA_027070385.1 of Chromatiales bacterium. Taxonomy (GTDB): domain Bacteria; phylum Pseudomonadota; class Gammaproteobacteria; order UBA6429; family Thiohalophilaceae; genus SZUA-37. The sequence goes on along the minus strand of JALXDW010000303.1, from coordinate 2,170 downwards.
TCGCCATTGATACGGTGCAAAGGTGTGTGCTTCCTTACCACGAAAAAAACATTGCCCCTTATGCGGAATCAAGTCAGCTATTGCACGTAACAACAGTGACTTTCCACTGCCGGATTCACCTGAAATACTGATGGTTTCAGCGGCTTTTAATTGCAGATTAATCGGTTTAAGATTGTAGCAACTAAAGTCAACCAGCTTTAATTGAATTTGTTCGCTCATACGACAACCTGAATACAACATAGCCTTTTAATGGGTTTAAACTACACTTTATATTATTTAACGATATTAATCAGGAGAAAAAACCAATGAGTCAACCCGACTGCCCGCAAAAATATCCCTATATTGAAAATCTTGATCCTGGCGACTATTACTGGTGCAGTTGTGGCAAATCCAATAATCAACCTTTTTGTGATGGTTCACACAAAGGTACTGACTTTACTCCGGTAAAATTCACCCTCACTGAAAATAAAGACTGTTATCTTTGCGGCTGCAAGCAAACAGCTGATGCACCGTTTTGTGATGGAACTCATAATAAGCTTTAATGATTAAAACCTGCCATTGCAGCCAGCATCGATTTATCAATAAATATTACTCACACATAAAAAAAGGCAGTACCTTATTCAGGTACTGCCTTTTCTTAATAAATAATTAACTGATGTTAATTATATGCCAGAACCACGTGAACCCGTGAACTCTGGATAGGCTTCCATACCACATTCACCAATATCACAGCCCTCGTATTCTTCCTCTTCACTCACACGAACACCCATGATGGCTTTAATGGCAACCCAGACAATCATACTGGTTACAAATACCCAAACCAGAATGGTTAACAGCCCGGCAATTTGACCACCGAAAGTGGCATCACCATTAGTGAGTGGTACAGCGAGTAAGCCCCACATACCAACAACACCGTGAACTGAAATGGCACCCACTGGATCATCAATCTTCATTTTATCTAAAGTGATAATTGAGAATACAACCAGGACACCACCCGCAGCACCGATTAAAGTTGCACCTAATGCTGTTGGAGTAGAAGGTTCCGCAGTGATTGCGACCAGACCAGCCAATGCACCATTAAGCGCCATGGTTAAATCGGCTTTACCGAATAACATGCGTGCAATAATCAAAGCTGCAATCACACCACCGGCAGCGGCAGCATTTGTGTTTAAGAACACCATTGCAACTGAGTTAGCGTTAGCGATATCGCCCAACTTTAATACTGAACCACCATTGAAACCAAACCAGCCCATCCATAAGATGAATGTACCGAGTGTTGCTAATGGTAAGTTTGCACCAGGAATGGCGTTGATTTGACCGTTAGGACCGTATTTGCCTTTACGCGCACCAAGAACCAATACACCCGCTAATGCAGCAGCTGCACCGGCTAAATGCACAATACCTGAACCGGCAAAGTCAGAAAAGCCCATGTCACCCAGACTGAACATACCAAACACAGAACCACCGCCCCATGTCCAGTTACCTTCCATTGGGTAGATAAAACCTGTCATCACAACGGCAAAAGCCATAAAGGCCCAAAGCTTCATACGTTCAGCAACCGCACCGGATACAATCGACATGGCTGTTGCAACGAAGACAACCTGGAAGAAGAAGTCAGAAGCGTCTGAATAAACAGAATCACCACCAAACTTGTTCTCGGCAGAAGCCGCCAGCGCATCTTTAACGAGGTTTTCGCCGCCGGCAATCCCTTCAAGGAAGATACCGCCACCGTACATCAGGTTGTAACCTACAATCATGTACATGGTACATGCGATAGCATATAGCACAACATTCTTTGTCAGGATTTCAGTGGTATTTTTCGCACGCACCAAACCCGCTTCGAGCATGGCAAAACCGGCTGCCATCCACATCACCAAGGCACCCATTACCAGAAAGTAAAAAGTATCAATGGCGTATTGTAATTCGAAAATCTGATTTTCCATTTAATTACTCCCCCAATTTATAATGCTTCTTCGCCAGATTCACCCGTACGAATACGAATAACCTGCTCGACAGTTGAAACAAAGATTTTGCCATCACCAATTTTTCCGGAATTTGCCGCTTTTTGAATCGACTCCAGAACTTGATCGAGCATGTCATCTTTAATAACGGCTTCAATTTTTACTTTTGGTAAAAAATCCACCACGTATTCAGCACCACGGTATAATTC
>JALXDW010000302.1 GCA_027070385.1 Chromatiales bacterium | reverse complement strand
TTCGTAGAGTATCCAGACAATGAGAATAATGGCCAACACCAGCACAAGCGCTTCTTTAAATATATGAGAAGATGGTGCGCCATGTGAGAGGTCAGTAAATAAATCCAGGCCACTGGTAACACCCACAAGGAGTAATACAATCATTAAGGCTGTTTCTTTTGTCGGTTGCACTATCATTCTGGCTGTCTTTGTATTTTAGCTGATAAATCAAATGGTTATGTAATGGGACATATGCCTGAAAAAAAAACAGCATAGCCCTTTTGTCCGATGACTATCGGTATAAATACAGCCATCATAACAATAAGTCATGTTAAAAGAGAGAAAGATAATGAAAAACAAAATCTATGTGTGGGATCCTCTGGTACGCTTTTTCCATTGGACATTGGTTTTGGCGTTTACCATCGCCTACCTCAGTGGCGATGAAGACAGCTTGCTGCATGTTTATTCCGGCTATTATATTCTCGGATTGGTTGCGGTACGGATTGTATGGGGCTTTATCGGGACACGCTATGCACGCTTTAGCCAGTTTATTTACCCCCCGGCTACGGCTATTGCTTATATTAAAGATTTGTTTTCTTTCAAGCATGAGGAGCAAGAAAGAAATTTTATCGGCCATAATCCTGCCGGTGGCTGGATGGTCATTGCGCTGTTACTGAGCCTGCTTGCAACGGGCTACAGTGGTTTAAAAGTATATGGACTTGAAGGGCATGGGCCACTGGCAGCCAATACCGCTACGGTTCATTTGCAACAAACCCAGGGACAATTTATAGCGGTTTCAGACTCTGAAGACGATAACGAACACCAAAGCAAAGGAACTGACGATTTTTGGGAAGAAATTTGGGAAGAAATTCACGAGTTCTTGGCCAATTTTACCTTACTGCTTATTGCATTGCATATTGGAGGGGTGCTGTTGTCCAGTAAAAAACATAAGCAGAACCTGGTTAAAGCAATGTTAACGGGGTATAAAGAGCAAGATGAGCAAAAGGATATATCGCACTGATCAGGCTGGCGTATTTTTTTCCACCCAATGACCACCGCTTGCGGTGGTTTCTTTTTTCCAGAAAGGCGCGCGTGATTTCAGTGCTTCCATAATATAGCGATTAGCGTCATAGGCCGCCCCACGATGTGCAGACCACACCGCCACCAGAACAATCGAATCATTGGGTTGAATATCTCCCACACGATGCACAACAAGCGTATCCAGAACCGGCCATTTTTCTTTTGCTTCCTGACAGATCACTTCAAGTGCAGACTCGGTCATACCGGGATAGTATTCCAGGGTCATACTTGATACATTCCTTGCTTCATTAAAGTCACGCATACTACCAATAAAAACGGCACTGGCACCGTATTGTCCTTTGCCAATATTCGCCTCCAGTTGCTGCTGATGCTGCTGTACTTCTTTGAAGGGATCGAATAAACCGTTTTTCAGGTACACCGCCATTTTAACCCCCTGTCACCGGTGGGAAAAAAGCAACCTCATCGTTGTCTTTTACCAGACTCTGCTCGCTGGCATATTGTTGATTAATGGCAACCAATGTTTTAGCAGGCAATACCTCCTGACGGGTGGCGTTTTGCCAAACTTGCTGTGTTGTTAAACCTGCTACAAAATCAAGTTGGACTTCATCCATCCCCAACTCTTCACGTAGACGTGCAAAGAATTTAACCGTAATCGCCATAAAGCATCCTGTTTAGTTATTTGGAGTCATGTTTCAAAAAGACTATATATAGTATAGGATCCTAACATGTGTGCCAGCTATTCTGGCAATTATTCTATAAGGTATTGATAAATAATGACTAAACTGACACATTTTACGGCTAGCGGTGAGGCTCATATGGTGAACGTAGGCGATAAAAACGTCACCTCACGTGAAGCCATTGCCGAAGGCTGGATAAGTATGCAAAAAGAAACCCTTGCCCTGATTATCGAAGGTGGTCATAAAAAAGGGGATGTACTGGGTATTGCCCGTGTTGCAGGCATTATGGCGGCCAAAAAAACCCCGGATCTCATTCCATTATGCCATCCATTAATGCTCAGCAAAGTCAGTATTGTTCTTGAACCGGAAACAGAAACTCAGCGTGTCTATTGCCGGGCAACCGTTGCATGTAGCGGACAAACGGGCGTTGAAATGGAAGCCTTAACAGCCGCCCAAATTACACTATTAACGATTTATGACATGTGCAAAGCCGTGGACAAAGGAATGACCATCGAGTCCGTTCGACTGGTCGAAAAACAGGGGGGCAAGTCTGGCCATTGGAAACGTTCTTAAAAGCTGTCAGCCTAAACCGTTACATTACCCACATGAATTGAGCGCGCTTTACGTCTATCGACTAACATACGTCGTTCTTCGGTCACCAGCTCTTTGTTACTGTCATAGAAGGGGAAGATTAACTGCTCTTTATTCCGCCGCCGTTCCATAAACGCAACCCGACGTTGATGCCCTTCCCGACTCAGTAAAAAGAAAATTACCGCAAGCGTGGCAAGAAATAAAACAATCGCTAAAATAATGAGCGTTCCATCGAAAAAAGAAAATAATGTGTCCATTCATTTATCCATAAAATAATTTAGACTTGTCGATATCTCGACATCTACAATATCTACAACATCAATATCTACAACATCAACATCTACAACATCGAGTCACTACCCTTATACTCAACGATAACGCATAATAGCCGAACTAAAACACAATAAACTGAGATATAACTCACACTATGGCAAGCAAACACACAGCTGCACCGGCTTCTGTAGAAGAACTGCTCGAGAATTGCCGCAAACTTGCCGGGCTAACTCTTGCTGAACTGGCCAGACAAACTCAAACAGATTTACCCTTTTCTCCAATACATGCCAAAGGTTGGGTCGGCCAACAGGTTGAAAAATTTCTCGGTGCCAGTGCCGGTTCAAAAGCAGAACCGGACTTCCCCAATCTGGGCATTGAACTTAAAACCCTGCCCCTGAATGCCAACGGCCAGCCACAAGAATCAACCTACGTTTGTCATATTCAGCTCATGGCTCTCAAAAAGCAAAGCTGGTCACAAGCCTGGGTAAATAAAATACTTCAGCGCGTTTTATGGCTGCCTTATGAAGCCAGTAAAAAGATTGAATATGGTAAACGCAAGATAGGCCATGCTATTTTGTGGCAACCGGATCCCCGTCAAGCCCGCCAGTTGCAACAGGACTGGGAAGAAATCATGGACAAACTGTGCATGGGCGAACAACAGCAACTCAGCGCTCATCATGGCCAGGTTTTACAGGTACGTCCCAAAGCCGCCAATGCCCGATCACTGACCCAGGCCTACGACGAAAACGGGCAGTTATGCCAAACTCTTCCGTTAGGGTTTTACCTCAGACCCGATTTTACCCGTTCGATCATTGAGCAACGTTACTTACCCCGATAAATCACCCGCTTTCCCATAAAAAACAGTCATTTGGCTGGAAAGCCTTAATATTTTCTGCGACTTGCCGATATCTTTATAAGGCATCGCGCAATGCCAGTTTCATACACGCTTTGGGGGGGAGTAATAGGGTTTAATGGCGGATACAAAACTACAACGCTGGGTCAATCATTTAAGCCAAAGTGAACTGCCTATTTTCAAATATTCGCTGATTGCTATCACCACTCTCACCTCTCGGGATGATACCTCTAGCAATCAACTTGCTGGTGCCATATTAAAAGACATTAATCTCACCGCACGTATTTTGCGCTTATCAAACAGTTATATTTATAACCCATCCAATACCCGGGTGAATACCATAACCCATGCCGTGATGTTGCTGGGGTTTAATCTGGTGCGCGACATCAGTATTTCATTATCCATTATCGACACTTTATTGAAGGGCAACAAACAAACCCATATCATGAAATTAATGGCACGTACTTTTCACGCTGCTGTACAGGCACGGGCTATTGCCGAAGCCTATGACGATGAATCGCCTGAAGAAGTTTTTATCGCGGCTTTGTTACATAATATTGGGGAATTAACCTTTTTTTGTATCGAAAGTCAGGCCAGTGAAAAACTCATCAATAGTCGTCTGCTTGCGACTAATGAAAATTATGAAAAAATACAAACGGATATTCTCGGTTTCACATTTAAAGAACTCTCCGGTAAATTAACCCGAGACTGGCAACTCAGTGACTTGTTACGCGATACCCTTAATGATCGAATAAAACCGGATATCCGCAGCAAACACATCACTATCGGTAATGCACTTGCTGTCGCTGCTGAGTTAGGATGGCAAACACCTGAAACAGAAAACGAACTTAATGTGCTAGCGAAACATTTAGGTAAAGATCTTGAGGAAACAACCCTGTTTGTACATAACAATGTCGATATTGCTGTCAAAGTTGCACAGGAATTTGGTGCCGGTCACGCTGTTGAATATATTCCCGGCATAGAAAAAGCCTACAAGGATAATAGTGCACCATTAGAACTCGAAGAACAGGATGAATATTTAATACCTGACCATATGCTGCAACTTTCCATTTTGCGAGAGCTTTCCAGTATTATTAATAAAGAGCCTACATTAAGTACTATTCTGACAATGGTACTAGAGGGGATTTATCGGGGTATCGGTATGGATCGGGCAGCCCTTGTTTTTATTAACCCGACCAGAACAGAAGCCCGGGCAAAAATGGCTGTGGGGATTAAAAGTCTGGAATTCCAGAACGCCTTTATCTTTAACATTGATTTACAAACGCCAAACCTGATACAAAAAATGTTAAATGAAAATAAAAGTTTCTGGATTAAAGACAATGACGATGATCAGGCTCTGGTTGGTAAAAATATGAAAAACACTCTAAATGTAAAAACATTTTTTATCTCACCCATTACGATAGAAAATAAAACCATTGGCTTCTTCTATGCGGACCGGCAACCCAGTGGCCGTCCTTTGGATGATGAGGGTTATTGCAGTTTCCAGCACTTTACACAAGAAGCCTGTATCGCACTAAAATTCACTAGAAAGAATTAAGGGATTAAAAAACCATGAGCGAAACAAAACTTGAAAAATGGGTTCATCATTTAAGTCAACGTGAACTGCCCATTTTCAAATACTCTCTGATTGCCATTACCACAATCACCTCACGCGATGATACATCCAGTACTGAACTTGCCGGTGCAATACTCAAAGATGTTAATCTGACAGCACGTATACTTCGCATATCCAACAGTTATATTTACAACCCGTCCAATACACGGGTGAATACCATTACCCATGCAGTAATGTTGCTGGGTTTCAACCTGGTACGCGATATCAGCATTTCACTCGCTATCATAGATACCTTGTTAAAAGG
>JALXDW010000301.1 GCA_027070385.1 Chromatiales bacterium | reverse complement strand
TCTGCATCAGGCGGTTAATGTTTTAAAACCGGGTGGGCGATTGGTGGTTATCAGTTTTCATTCATTGGAAGACAGGATTGTTAAGCGTTTTATTCGTGACATGGAAAAGGGTAAACAGTTACCTGTCGATTTACCGATAATGCATGTCGATGTTCATTCAAAATTGCGAAGAATTGGCAAGGCTATCAAGGCATCAGAAGAAGAAATAAAACTGAATACACGAGCACGTAGCGCCATTATGCGCATTGCCGAGCGAGTATAACAATGAGAGCGGCTTTAAAAGCATTACTGAATGATAAATTAAAACTCATCAGTATCGTTCTGACACTGGCTGCACTCACCTCGGCCATGTCTGTCGTGTATAGCAAACACAAAAGTCGTTTGTTATTTGTTGAGCTTGAAAGTTTAAATAAAGAACGTGATCGCATGAATATAGAATGGGGTCAGTTACAACTGGAACAAAGTACTTGGGCAACAGACAGCCGTATTGAAAAAATAGCGACTGAAAAATTACATATGCGTAATGTAAGTTATGAAAACACGGTGATTATTAAATTATGAGTGTGACAGTGCATACCCCGGTGAAATTTTACCGCATGTTTATTGTGGTCGCATTTATTGCCTTCAGTGTTACAGCACTGATCTGGCGTGCTTTTGATTTGCATATATTGGATCATGCCTTTCTGCAAGGGCAGGGTGATGCACGTTATCTTCGTGTGTTACCCGTTGCAACACATCGAGGTATGATTACCGACCGTAATGGTGAGCCACTGGCGTTAAGCACACCAGTGAATTCTGTCTGGATTCATCCGAAAGAATTTCTGACTGTGCAGGCTCAATGGCCCAAATTGGCAAAAGTGCTAAAAATTAAAGTATCACGAATCACTGAACTGGTTATGCGCCGTAAGACACGTGATTTTGTATACTTGCAGCGTCATGTGACACCGGAAGTATCACAGAAAATTCTTGCATTGGGACTTGCCGGGGTTTCTTTACAAAGAGAGTACAAACGTTATTATCCTGCTGGAGAAGTGGCATCACATGTTATTGGTTTTACCAATATCGATGATGCCGGGCAGGAAGGGCTTGAATTAGCTTATGATGACTGGTTAAAAGGCACACCAGGATCAAAGAGGGTATTAAAAGATCGGTTAGGTAGAGTTATTAAACACGTTGAACTTATCGAACAGGCTAAACCAGGGAAAGATCTTGTTTTAAGTATTGACAGGCGTTTGCAATATTTAACCTATCGTGAATTGAAAAAAGCGGTTTATAAACATAAAGCAAAATCAGGTTCGGCAGTAATACTGGATGTAAAAACCGGTGAAGTGTTGGCAATGGTTAATCAACCGTCGTATAACCCGAATAACAGACGCAACCTGAAAAGCAAAAATTTTCGCAACCGGGCTGTTACCGATATCTTTGAGCCAGGCTCAACCATAAAACCGTTTACGATTGCAGCAGCACTTGAATCTGGAAAATATCGACCAACATCACAAATAGATACAACACCGGGGCTTTTCCGTGTGGGTGCAAGTATTATACGAGACCATCGTAATTATGGTGTACTTGATTTAACGCGGATAATTCAAAAATCCAGTAATGTGGGTGCAAGTAAAATTGCATTATCATTGCCGGCTGAACGCATCACAGGTATTCATCACAAAGTTGGATTTGGCATAAGCAGTCAAAGCGGCTTTCCTGGTGAGGTGACAGGGCTGGTGAATGTTGTTTCAAACAAGCAGATGATTGAACGGGCAACACTATCATATGGTTACGGTATTTCTGTTACAACATTACAGCTAGCGCGTGCTTATGCTGTTATTGCAAATAAAGGTAAGCGATTACCCGTCACATTCACCCGGGTTGACAGTAATGTAAATGCTCAGGCCGTGTTATCTGCAAGTACCTCACAGCAAATTATCACAATGATGGAATCAGTTGTGACTAAAGAGGGTACGGGTAAATTAGCCGGTATACCCGGTTATCGAGTGGCAGGTAAAACAGGTACTGTTAAAAAAATAACTCTGGGTGGTTATAGCGACAAAAAATATCTTTCCATTTTTGCCGGTGTTGTACCTGCGAGTAACCCAAGAATGGTCATGGTTGTGACTGTTGATGAACCGGCCGGCGGTATATATTACGGTGGTGAAGTCGCTGCACCTGTTTTTTCCAAAGTGATGGCAGGTGCATTAAGAATTCTGGATATTGCTCCGGATGCTATCCATAGTGATATTCGATATGCTGCAGCCACTTCTGAAATTGCAAAAGTGAAAATGGCAGGAAGCCCATGATGACTGCCAGACAACAATCATCTTCTAAAACACTGGGTACATTACTGGCTAACATTTCAGGTGTCTCAACCGAATACCCTCTGCCGGATGCTGATATTAAAATTAATCATCTTGTAATGGATAGCCGGCAGGTTCGCCCCGGTGATGCCTTTATTGCTGTAAGTGGTGAATCGGCTAATGGTCTCGATTATATTAATGCAGCGATAGAGGCCGGTGCTGTTGCCGTTTTGTGGGAAGCAAAAGATAATGTGGTTCCGTTTGCGTTATCAGAGTCATTCATCAACAAGCAGTCCAGACATATTCCTCTTGTCGCTATAACCGATTTAAGAGAAAAGCTGGGTGAAATTGCGAATTTATTTTATGGTCAGCCATCAGAATCACTGAACATTGTTGCGGTGACAGGCACCAATGGAAAAACATCTTGCATTAACTTTATTGCTCAGGCTCTGGATAAAGAGCAACATTGTGGTTTGATTGGTACTCTGGGCACGGGTATTTACCCTGATATCAATGTCGGTACACACACAACACCGGATGTTATAACTCTGCATAAAACACTTGCCGAATTTGTAAAGCAGGATGCAGTTTTTACAGCTATTGAAGTATCTTCACACGCTTTGGCTCAGAGGCGAATTGATAATGTTTTAATTGATACCGCAATTTTTACAAATCTGACTCAGGATCACCTTGACTATCATGGAACGATGGACGATTACCTGAAAGAAAAAGCCAAACTTTTTCAGTTACCTTCTTTAAAAACAGCCATAGTCAATGTCAATGATCCATATGGTCTGGATATTATTAAATCAGCCGGAACAAAAAATATTGTTACCTATGGCGTTCAACAGGATCTACATTCCCCTGATGTGTATGCAACGGCTATTCAGTATTTTGATAACAGAATTGAATTTACTTTGCATACAAAACAAGGTGCTGTTGCTGTTGTTTCTGGCCTGGCAGGTGAATTTAATGTCAGTAATTTACTGGCGGTGAGTGCTTATCTTGAGTTGCAGGGGTATACACTGGAAAAAATAGCAGAAAAAATTTCTGCTATTGAACCGGTTGCTGGACGTATGCAAAAGATTAAAACGACAAACTCACCTTTAGTTATTGTTGATTATGCACATACCCCTGATGCATTGCAGCAAGTATTGCAAACCTTGTCGAAACAATTTAAAGGCCAGTTAACGTGTGTATTTGGTTGTGGCGGAGAAAGAGATAAAGACAAACGTTCAAAAATGGGTGAAGTGGCAAGCCGTTATGCAGACCATATTGTATTAACTAATGATAATCCAAGAAGTGAGTCTGCAGAAAAAATTATTGAGCAGATCAGTCAGGGTATTAATGATAAAACCAAAGTTAATATTGTACCAGATCGAAAAAAAGCCATTGAAACCGCTATTAAACATTCTTCGCTGGCAGGTTGTGTAGTGGTAGCGGGTAAAGGACATGAAAATTATCAGATCATTGGTAATAAAAAAATTGCATTCAATGATCTGGAAGTCGTTAAAGAAATTTTAAGTGAGAAATAATGAGTTTAGCTGCTGTTAAATTAGAGTACCCAATAACAATGTTTACAATGACACTAAAAGAAATTCAGGAAATAACCGGTGCAGAATTTCATGGCACTGATTCTGATCTTATGCGTACAGTACGTGGTGTTAATACTGATAGTCGAACAATTAAACGTGGTGAATTATTTATTGCGTTGAAAGGTGATAATTATGATGCGCATGACTTTATTTTATCGGCACATGATCGAGGAGCCATTGCTTATCTGGTCGACCATAAAATTGAGCAGGTCAAACCTGCATTAATTGTTAAAGACACAAAAATTGCTTTAGGGAAAATAGCACAGGCATGGCGTAACAAATTCAGTTATCCGGTTGTTGCGGTCACAGGCAGTAATGGTAAAACAACAGTCAAAGAAATGCTGTTTAGTATTTTGTCTCAACAATATAAAGTTTTAGCAACCAAGGGTAACTTTAATAATGATATTGGTGTACCTATTACTTTGAACAGGCTGAAGTCTTGCCATGAAAGTGCAGTAATTGAAATGGGTGCCAACCATCCCGGAGAAATTTCATATCTGACACATTTGGTCAGTCCGGATGTTGCCATTATTACCAATGCGGCAGCTGCACATCTGGAAGGTTTTGGCAGTCTTGAAGGTGTAGCCAAAGCAAAAGGTGAAATTTTCGAAGGGCTTAGCGAAGCAGGTACAGCTATTATAAATTATGATGATACCTTTTATAACTACTGGAAGGGATGTGCCGGAAAACATAATGTTATCAGTTTTGGTGAGAATACAAATGCAGATGTGAGCTATGCCGTTAAGGAAAATACTGTTATTACAGTACAGCTAAAAGATAACAAGCAATTTGACCTTCAATTACCCTTGTTAGGCAAACATAACATTATGAATGCGCTGGCAGCGATTGCAGCAGCGATTGCCTTAAAGGTTGATATTAAATTTATTCAACAAGGGCTGGCATCCATGCAACCGGTTCCTGGTCGACTGGTAAGTAAACCAGGTGTACAAGGCAGTACAGTGATTGATGATACTTATAATGCCAACCCGGCTTCGTTGGCTGCTGCCATTGATGCGATTTCTTCGTTCAAAGGAAAATGTCATGTTGTGCTAGGTGATATGGGTGAGCTAGGGGAAGGTACTGTTGTATTACATAAACTGGCTGCGCAGACTATCAAGCAGGGTAATGTTAAATACCTCTATACCATTGGTGAAGTCAGCAAGGCTGCCAGTGCAGAATTCGGAGAGGGCGCACAACATTTTTTATCGCATCAGGCATTAATTGAACAACTCATTAAAAATATTCAGGCCGGAGATTGTGTGTTGGTGAAAGGTTCACGTGCTATGCAAATGGAAAAGATTGTTAATGCTATTTGTATTGCAAAACCAGGAACAGGGGCGCGTTAAATGTTGTATGCATTAGCTCAATACTTGCAGGAATTTTATAGCGGGTTTAATGTTTTTAATTATTTGACCGTACGTGGTATTTTAGGTGTGATTACGGCATTAACTATTTCTCTGTTAATTGGTCCGACAATGATTAAGCGATTAAGCCGTTACAATATCGGACAGCCGATCAGAGATGACGGACCTGAAACACACTTACTCAAGGCAGGTACTCCTACAATGGGGGGGGCACTTATCCTGGTCGCAATCGGCATCAGTACCTTGTTATGGTCTGATTTGAATAATCGTTATGTTTGGGTGGTGTTAATTGTTACTTTTGCTTCTGGCATTATTGGCTGGGTGGATGATTACAAAAAACTGGTTAAACGTAATCCAAAAGGGTTGGCATCACGTTATAAATATTTATGGCAGTCTGTTATTGCACTGGTTGTTGCCATTTATTTATATAAAACAGCCAGTCCTGCAGAATTACAATTTATTATTCCTGTCTTTAAAGACTTTACCTTCCAGTTGGGGTTTGGATCTTTCGTTATTATTACTTATTTCGTTATCGTGGGTTCAAGTAATGCTGTGAATTTAACAGATGGTCTTGATGGTCTGGCTATTTTACCCACAGTGATGGTCGGTGGAGCCTTTGGTTTGATAGCTTATTTAACCGGTCATGTAGAGTTTGCCAATTATTTATCGATGCCATATATCCATGGTGTTGGTGAGTTGATTATCTTTTGTGGTGGTATTGTTGGTGCAGGTTTGGGGTTTCTCTGGTTCAATACTTATCCTGCGCAGGTTTTTATGGGCGATGTAGGTGCTTTGGCATTAGGTGCTGCATTAGGAATTATTGCAGTGTTGGTCAGACAGGAACTTATTCTGTTTGTTATGGGAGGAGTCTTTGTTGTCGAGACGGTGTCTGTAGTTATACAAGTTGCTTATTTCAAGTTGACAGGCGAAAGAATTTTTTTAATGGCACCATTACACCACCATTTTGAACTGAAGGGCTGGCCTGAACCCCGGGTTATTGTTCGTTTCTGGATAATTACCGTTATCCTGGTTCTGATTGGCCTGGCAATGTTAAAAGTAAGATAAAAATGTTGGCAATAAAAAAACTTAAACCGGTTGAATATATTGAAATGAAAATTTCGGAATTAAAATTGCAATGGCAAGATAAAGCTATCCTGATAGTAGGAAGTGGGCTAACCGGTTTATCGTGTGCCAAATTTTTAAATAAACACGGTTTTGATTTTACTATTGTTGATAGCCGCAGTGATATAGCAGATATCACTACACTACAGAATAAATATAAAATTATTCAGGGTGAATTTAAAGAAAATTATTTTAATCAGGCTGATATTCTTATTGTTAGCCCAGGCGTATCTATTCAACACCCCTATATTCAAAAAGCGATACAACAAGGGAAGTCAGTGATCGGTGATGTGGCATTATTCCGTATGTTAACCGATACCTCTATTATCGCAATTACCGGTTCAAATGGAAAAAGTACAGTGACAACACTGCTGGGTGAAATCCTGAACGCTACGGAACTGGAAGCCAGAGTTGGAGGGAATATAGGTGTACCCTGTCTGGATCTTTTAAGTGAGACAGAGCCGGATTGTTATGTTTTGGAATTATCCAGTTTTCAATTGGAAACAACTTCTGATTTGGCAGCGAAGGTCAGTGTTATTTTAAATATAAGTGAAGATCATATGGATCGGTATGATTCTTTTGATGCTTATTGTAAAGCGAAGCAAAAAGTTTTTAAAAATTCTGACTATATTGTTGTTAATTTGGATGATCCACTTACGGTTAAATTAACGGAAAATATTCATGTCAACAAGATAACATTTAGTTTAAATAAAGAATCAGGTGCTGATTTTTATATTGCAGCAAAAAATAACACTGAGTGGGTTTGGCATAACGATGAACCATTAATTGATATTTCGAAAATTAAAATTGCAGGGCAACATAACAAACAGAATATTCTGGCAGCACTAAGTTTATCTTCAGTTATGAATATTGATCTGAGTAGAACTGAAAATATTATTAATCAATTCTCGGGTTTGGAGCATCGTAGTCAGGTTATTAGTAATCGAAAGGGGGCCCGTTGGGTTAATGATTCCAAAGCAACAAACATTGGAGCGAGCAGTGCTGCATTAACAGGGTTTGCAGATAGCCCGGTTTTTTTAATATTGGGGGGGCAATCGAAAGGACAGGATTTTGCCGAGTTGATTCCGGCTTTAACTGAAAATATCAGATTGGTCGTTCTTTATGGAGAAGATGCTGATGTTATCTGTAACGCAATTAAGTCTGTAGAAAATTTGAATATCAAAAAAGTCCAAACATTGACTCAGGCTGTGAATATGATCGATTCAGTTATAGATAAGGGAGATGTTGTTCTGTTCTCGCCTGCATGTGCCAGTTTTGATCAGTTTGATAATTATATACATCGTGGTCAATCTTTTATTGCAGCAGTAAAAGCTGTTGAGAGAGGGGAACAATGACCACATCGTACTCCACGTATCCGGCATCGTCAAAGCCAGTCATGAATAAACCATTGCTGGTTATTGACAGTTCATTGTTATTGGCTGTTATTGGTTTGTCATTGCTGGGTTTGGTTATGGTGGGTTCATCATCTGTCTCAATCGCTGATGAGTCAACGGGTAATCCATTGTATTATTTCTGGCGACAGCTTGTTTATGTTTTGATTGCTTTTAGTGCGTTGTTTTTGACATATAAAATTCCACTTAAATTCTGGAGTCGAAGTGGTCTGGTTTTAATCTTTTTCAGTTTATTATTATTGTTACTGGTTTTTATTCCAGGATTAGGTAAACAGGTGAATGGCAGTACCCGCTGGATTAACCTGGGATTATTCAGTTTACAGGTTTCAGAATTTGTTAAATTGTTCGCTATTATTTATATGGCGGGTTACCTCGTTCGTCATAATGATGTGTTACGCAAATATTCCTCCGGCTTCCTGAAGCCATTGGGATTATTATCAATTATTGTCTTCCTGTTATTACTTGAGCCTGACTTTGGTGCTGCTGTTGTTTTATTAGCTACAACCATGGGAATGCTTTGGTTAGGTGGAGCAAAACCTGGACAATTTCTGCTAGTGATCATGGCTTTGATGTCTTTATTGGCATTATTGGCAGTGATATCACCTTATCGAATGCAACGTTTAACCACTTTTCTGGATCCATGGGGTGACCCTTTTAACAGTGGCTTTCAGTTAACCCAGGCATTAATTGCATTTGGTCGTGGTGAATGGCTGGGTGTAGGTCTTGGTGCAAGTGTCCAAAAGTTATTTTATTTGCCCGAAGCTCATACAGATTTTCTCTTTGCCGTAATGGCTGAAGAGCTTGGTTTATTTGGCGGAATAGTGGTTATTTTATTATTTGCATTTATTGTATTTCGTATCCTTTATATTGGTTTTCAGGCAGAAAAGCATGAGCATCCTTTTGGTGGCTATCTCGCTTACGGTATCGGGTTATGGATTGGCTTACAGGCATTTATTAATATTGGTGTGAACATGGGCGTTTTGCCAACTAAAGGTTTAACTCTTCCTTTTATGAGCTATGGCGGCAGTAGTATTGTTGTTATGTGCATAGCTGTTGGAGTGGTCTTACGTGTTAATTTTGAAACTCGTCAGTATGATCGTTATAACCATCGTATTCAACGCGAGGTGGCAGTATGAAACATGTGTTAATTGCAACTGGCGGTACCGGCGGACATGTTTATCCTGCACTTGCTGTGGCGGAGGAATTGATGAAACGTGGTGTTAAAGTTTCATGGATGGGAACACGTAAAGGCCTGGAAGAAAAACTGGTCACGGCTAAATCAATTCCACTTTATTTTATTTCAGTAACCGGATTAAGAGGGAAAGGTTTGTTGGGTTGGTTGCAGGCACCGTTCAAACTTTCCATCGCTGTTTTACAGGCCCTATCAATTTGTATTAAGCATAAACCTGACGTTGTTCTGGGAATGGGTGGATTTGTATCGGGACCGGGTGGATTGGCATCCTGGTTGTTACGTAAGCCACTGGTTATCCATGAGCAAAATACAATAGCAGGTATGACAAATAAATTATTGGCAAACTTTGCTACGCATGTTGCACAGGCTTTTCCTCATACATTTAAGAGTCGTATAAACGCAATACACGTTGGGAACCCAGTGCGTAAAGAAATTGCGGATTTGCTACCGCCTGAACAACGATTTAAAGAACATCAGGATAAAAATATTCATGTTCTTGTTTTAGGTGGAAGTCTGGGTGCAATGGCATTAAATAAAATACTACCTTCTGTTTTCAACAAGATTAAGAAGAGTTGTTCATTAACTGTAGTACATCAGACAGGTTTGCGTCATTTGCAAGAGACCAAAGATAATTATGCTAACACCTCCATTGACGCCACGGTGATGGATTACATAGAGAATATTTCAGAGCAATATAATTGGGCAGACATTGTTATTTGTCGAGCAGGCGCTTTAACCATTTCCGAATTATCAGCGGCAGGTTTGGGTGCGGTGTTGATTCCCTATCCATTTGCAGTTGATGATCATCAATACTACAACGCAAAATATTTAGTAGAGGGTGATGCAGCTGTTGTAGTGCGGCAGTCAGAAATCGAAACCAGTCATTTTTTAAAGCTACTGGAAGAGCTATTGTGCAAGGGTAGAAGTAAATTATTACAAATGGCAGAAAATGCCCGTTTACTTGCAATGCCGGATGCTGCAAGCAAGGTTGCTGATCTTTGTTGCAATTTAATGGCAAAACCAGAAAAGGGTGTGATGCATGGCTGAACGTATGAATAATCTGGTTGAACGTGAAGGGCGTTTGGGCATGGGGCGGATCCATCGAATCCATTTTGTAGGGATCGGTGGTATCGGTATGAGTGGTATTGCAGAAGTGTTATTGAATCTGGGATATGAAATATCCGGTTCTGATATACAGCAAAATGCGGTAACGGAAAGATTGCAGAAACAAGGTGCAACCATTGTTGTGGGACATAACGCTGATAATATAAAAGGCTGTGATGTTGTTGTGACGTCAAGTGCGGTTAACCAGACCAATCCGGAAGTAATTGCCGCACTTGAGAATCGTATTCCGGTAGTGCCACGTGCTGAGATGTTAGCCGAGTTAATGCGTTTTCGCTATGGTATAGCGGTTGCCGGAACGCATGGAAAAACCACCACGACCAGTTTAATTGCAACTGTACTTGCCGAAGGTAAACTGGATCCTACTTTTGTTATTGGTGGTAAGTTAAACAGTGCGGGGTCAAATGCACGTTTGGGAGATAGCCATTACCTTGTCGCAGAAGCAGATGAGAGTGATGCGTCTTTTATGCATTTGCAACCGATGATGGCGGTTGTTACCAACATTGATGCTGACCATATGGAAACATATGAAGGTGACTTTGAAGTGTTGCAACAAACCTTCCTGGAATTTTTACATCACCTGCCTTTTTATGGTTTGGCGATTGTTTGCATGGATGACCCGGTTGTAAAAAATTTGCTGACAAAAATAACCCGTCCGGTTGTAACTTATGGTATTCACAGTGATGCGGATATTCGAGCAGTCAATATTAAACAGATTGAGAACCGGACAACATTTACCGTTGAATCAAAGAACAGTGATAAAACTCTGGATATTACCTTGAATATGCCAGGGGAACATAATGTTTTAAATACATTGGCAGCCATTGCCGTGGCTCGTGAGCTGGATGTTCAGGACAAGGATATAAAAGCTGCATTTGAAAAATTTGCCGGTATTGGTCGCCGCTTTCAGATAAATGGTGAAATAAAAACAAGTAAAGGCCGGGTATTACACATTGATGATTATGGACATCATCCCAGTGAAGTGGCTGCAACCTTGGATGCAATACGTAAAGGCTGGCCAGACAATCGACTGGTTGTTGTGTTTCAGCCGCATCGCTATACACGTACACGTGATTTATTTGAAGATTTTGCCAAAGTTCTGTCGGAAGCCGATGTTTTAATTTTGCTGGAAGTTTACCCTGCAGGTGAAACACCCATTACCGGTGCTGATGGGCGCTCACTGGCTCGTGCAATTCGTGCCCGAGGGCAAGTTGATCCTGTTTTTGTTGAAGACATAAAAGAGTTATCGGCTTCTGTAAACAATGTTGTACAAGATGGTGATGTGTTAGTGACATTGGGAGCCGGTAATGTAGGGTTAGCAGCAGCAAAACTGGAATCAGAATTACTCAGTCTGGTTGCAATGATAAATGCTTAATGTGAATGGAAATCAAGATAACGATTAATGATGCAAACTATGAATAATCAACATCAACAATTACGTGGTGAATTATTGCGTAATGAACCCATGGCGAAGCACACGTCGTGGAGAGTGGGTGGTGTTGCAAAAATATTCTACAAACCTGCAAGTCTTGATGACTTATGTGTGTTTTTAAATCAACAGGATAATTCGCAGAATATTATTTTTGTTGGTCTTGGCAGTAATTTACTGGTACGTGATTCAGGTCTGGATGCCGTTGTTGTATGTCTGAGTGGTGTACTGAATAACATTGAAGAACTTGATAATGATTGTATGTATGTGGAAGCCGGTGTGCCAAGTCCCAAGCTGGCAAAATTCTCTGCCAAACACTGTTTAACGGGTGCTGAATTTTTATGTGGTATTCCCGGTACCTTTGGCGGTGCGTTGGCAATGAATGCCGGTGCAATGGGTGGTGAAACCTGGCCCATGATTAAAAGTGTAACGACGATTAATCGTGGTGGGGAAATCCATAACCGTTCAAGAACTGATTTTGATATTGCTTACCGCTCAGTAAAAGCAGCTGCACATTCTAAATTCAAGATTGGCGAAGACGAGTGGTTTGTAGCGGCAACTTTACAACTACAAAAAGGTAATCGTGAACAGAGTGAACAACAAATCAAAGCACATCTGGCGCGTCGAGGGGCAACCCAACCGACTCAGCAACCCAATGCCGGTTCTGTTTTCAGAAATCCGGATGGTGATTATGCAGCACGGTTAATTGAGTCAGCCGGCTTGAAAGGTTTTTGTATTGGTGGAGCCTGTATTTCTGAAAAACATGCCAACTTCATTATTAATACGGGAACTGCAACAGCCAGTGATATTGAAAGTTTGATTGAATATGTACATCAAATTGTTAAACAAGAGTTTAATATCGATTTGATTCGTGAAGTACGAATAATAGGTGAGCAAGCATGAGTGCCACTGAGAGCAGTGAAATGATGAAAAAGTATGGCCGGGTTGCGGTGTTAATGGGCGGTTGGTCAGCTGAACGTCCTGTTTCATTACAAAGTGGTCAGGCCGTACTCGATGCTCTGTTAAGCCAGGGGGTTGATGCTTTTGCGATTGATGTTGCAAAGCAAACTGTTTTACAAGACTTGCTAAAAGAAAAACCCGATCGTGTTTTCATTGCCTTACATGGTAAAGGTGGAGAGGACGGAGTTATTCAGTCAGTACTGGAAATACTTGGGATACCTTATACAGGCAGTGGTGTAGCTGCATCTTCACTTGCGATGGATAAACTCCGAACTAAACAGGTATTAGAGGGCGCTGGTTTACCAACTCCTGCCTTTATCATGATGAATGATGACAGTGATTGTGAATCAGTCGCTGCAACATTAGGTTTTCCATTAATTGTCAAACCTACGTTGGAAGGTTCAAGTTTGGGCATGGCGCGGGTTGAGTCGATTGTGGAATTAAAAGAAGCATATAATGCAGCCAAAAACTTTGCAGGTGATGTATTGGTTGAACAGTGGATCAGTGGTTCTGAATACACTGTTGCAATCCTGGCTGGACAGGCTTTACCTGTTATTCAGTTAAAAACACCGCATCAGTTTTATGATTACAGTGCAAAATATCAGTCCAATGATACGGAATATTTATGTCCTTGTGGTTTGTCGGTTGAAGATGAAGGTCACATACAAAGGCTGGCATTATCGGCTTTTAATACCGTGGGTGCATCAGATTGGGGACGGGTCGATATTATGTGTGACAGCAGTAATAAACCCTGGATTATAGAAATAAATACAGTGCCTGGTATGACCAGCCACAGTCTTGTACCAATGGCCGCAAAACAATTCGGTCTTGATTTTGCCGAGTTGGTATTAAGCATACTGGAACAAACGTTAAAAGTACCGAATCATCATCCGGTTAAAAAAACAAATGGAATATCACGTGTTTAAACAAAATAAACAGGCGGTTAGTTTAACTGAACGGAGTCTCCCTGCTGGCTTAGCTAAGGTTTTTAAAATTATTATATTGCTGTTTATAGTGGTTTCAGCAGTGGCCTGGAGTGTTACAAAAATAAATGATCCGAGGACCTTACCGATTACTAAAGTACGGGCACTCGGTGACTTCAGTTTCGTTACGGAAGAGATGCTGCACAAAGCACTCAGTCAGGGCATTGTGAATAACAAAAATGTTGTTAAAACGGATATGGATATTCTGGAAAATAAAGGTTTCTTTACGATTGATGTTGATGCCATTAAAAAAAGAGTTGAAACGATGCCCTGGATAAAGCAAGCATCGGTTCAACGTGTTTGGCCTGATACGCTAATAATAGAAGTGGTGGAGCATAAAGCGGTTGCCTATTGGGGAGATAATGGTTTGGTGAGTGAATCTGGAATTGTCTTTTTCCCTGACAAGAAATCCTACCCTCAAAATTTACCCAAGTTTATTGCCACACAAGGTTTGGTTGAGAATTGTTTACGTTATTTTACTGATGCAACAGAAATGTTTACTGCAATTAATCTAAAAGTTGCTGAAGTTAGGTTTAGTCCACGACAGGCTTTAACCCTGACACTGAGTAATGGTGTTGAACTTAATTTGGGACGACAAAATAAACTGTACCGTTTGCAACGTTTTACCCGGGTGTATTCAGCATTGAATAAAAAGATGAATTTGATAGAGCGTATTGATATGCGTTATACCAATGGGTTTAGTGTTAAATGGAAGCAACTTCAGGCTTCGGGTTTTCCTGATAAAAAAATAAAGAGTGGTACCGCCCATGTCTAAAAAACTGGAAAAGAACCTGATTGTCGGTCTGGATATCGGAACCTCTAAAGTGGTTGCGATTGTAGGCGAGATTACACCAGAAGATGAAATTGAAATCATTGGTATCGGCTCTCATCCTTCTCGTGGTTTAAAAAAAGGTGTGGTAGTAAATATTGAATCGACTGTGCAATCCATACAACGTGCTGTTGAAGAGGCAGAGTTAATGGCCGGCTGTCAGATCCATTCGGTATACGCGGGTATTGCTGGCAGTCATATTCGCAGTTTGAATTCACATGGTATTGTTGCTATCAGAGATAAAGAAGTATCGAACCCGGATGTTGAACGAGTGATTGATGCAGCACGTGCAGTGGCGATTCCTGCTGATCAGAAAATACTTCATATCCTGCCCCAGGAATTTATTATTGATAATCAGGAAAGCATTCGTGAGCCCATCGGTATGTCAGGTGTGCGACTGGAAGCAAAAGTGCATATGGTAACCGGTGCAGTCAGTGCCGCACAAAATATCATTAAATGTGTTCGACGCTGTGGTCTGGAAGTTGATGATATTATTCTGGAGCAACTGGCTTCGAGTCATGCGGTATTAACCGATGATGAAAAAGAACTGGGTGTTTGTCTGGTCGATATTGGTGGCGGTACAACCGATATCGCCGTGTTTACTGAAGGTGCTATCCGTCACACAGCGGTGATTCCGATTGCCGGTGATCAGGTCACCAATGATATTGCTGTTGCATTACGGACTCCCACGCAACATGCCGAAGAAATTAAATTAAAATATGCCTGTGCGTTAACACAATTAGCGAGTATTGAAGAAACAATCGAAGTCCCTAGCGTCGGTGAGCGTCCGGCACGTCGTTTGGCACGCCAAACATTGGCGGAAGTAGTTGAACCGCGTTATGAAGAATTATTTACCTTAATACAAGCTGAACTACGACGTAGTGGTTTCGAAGATTTATGTGCAGCCGGTGTTGTGCTAACCGGTGGCAGTTCAAAAATGGAAGGGGCTGTTGAGCTTGCCGAAGAAATATTTCATATGCCGGTGCGTTTAGGGCACCCGCAATATGTCACCGGGTTGGTTGATGTGGTGCGTACACCAATCCATTCAACCGGAGTTGGTTTATTACTGTTTGGCTATCAGAATCGCGGTATGCGTGAATCTGAAGCCCGAATGGGAAATGGTTTTAAAAGCGTTATACAACGCATGAAAAGTTGGTTTCAGGGGAATTTTTAAATTTTACAAATACACTGTAAAACAGTGAGGAGGTCTAAGATGTTTGAACTAATGGATACATACAGCCAGAGCGCGGTGATTAAGGTCGTTGGCGTAGGTGGTGGTGGCGGTAATGCCGTTGAACATATGGTGAATAAAGATCTGGAGGGGGTTGAATTTATTTGTGCCAATACCGATGCGCAAGCGATTAAAAACTCTTCCGCTCGAACTGTTTTACAACTTGGCGGGAACATAACCAAAGGTTTGGGAGCCGGTGCTAACCCGGATATCGGACGACAAGCTGCATTAGAAGATCGTGAACGTATCGCCGAAGTCATTGAAGGTTCAGATATGATCTTTATCACTGCCGGCATGGGCGGTGGTACCGGCACCGGAGGGGCACCCGTTGTTGCGCAAGTTGCTCGTGAAATGGGCATCTTAACGGTTGCGATTGTGACCCGACCATTTCCGTTTGAAGGTAAAAAACGGGGTGACATAGCCAGTGCAGGGATTGATGAATTGAAAGGTTATGTCGATTCATTGATCACTATTCCTAACGAGAAATTACTTAGCGTTTTGGGTAAGAACATGAGTTTACTCGATGCCTTTAAAGCAGCGAATGATGTATTACTGGGAGCCGTTCAAGGTATTGCTGAACTGATTACGCGTCCTGGCTTAATCAATGTCGACTTTGCTGATGTGCGTACCGTCATGTCTGAAATGGGAATGGCAATGATGGGTTCCGGTCGAGCAAGTGGTGAAGGTCGTGCACGTGAAGCAGCTGAATCAGCTATTGCAAGTCCTTTACTTGAGGATGTGAATTTGTCCGGTGCTCGCGGAATCCTGGTGAATGTAACAGCCGGCATGGATTTATCCATTGGTGAATTTGAAGAAGTGGGTAACACCGTGAAAGAATTTGCCTCTGAAAATGCTACGGTTGTTGTTGGCACCGTGATTGATCCAGCGATGAGCGGTGAATTACGGGTAACTGTGGTTGCAACCGGTTTAGGTAATGATGTGCAAAAAGTTGCCGATGTACCAACACTGGTTGTTGATAAAACACTCAATGGTGACGTGGACTATGCACAGCTTGACCGACCCACTATTAAACGCCGCCAGGAAACAACCGCTGATCCGCGTACTGGTTCGGACGCTAATCTGGAATACTTGGATATTCCGGCATTTTTACGCCGTCAGGCAGACTAAAGTGGGAGTAAACGCACAGATAATCGGATAAAAAGCTTATAAAATAAGCAAGTTACTTTCGTTAATTGAACTATTTAGCCATAAATGACCCTAAGTCCTTCAAGTTTCTGGGTATTTAGACGCTAATAAGTTGAGAGTTGCTGCAACACAGACTTTTGTATTACTATTAGCCGCTTGCGTAAGTTTTTAGGTGGCAAATTGGTGCAAATCTCTGTAATCCGTATACGATTAGAGCTGGTCTTATTTTTGCATATATTAAATTGTTCTTTCAGAGGAAAATACTAAGTGATTTATCAACGTACACTTAAAAATATTATTCGTGCCACAGGTGTTGGCTTACATACCGGTGAGAAAGTTTATTTAACTTTACGCCCGGCAGCAGCAGATACCGGCATTATTTTTAGACGCGTTGATCTCGATGAACCGGTTGAAATTCCTGCAATACCTGAAAATGTGGGCGATACAACCCTTTCGACCACATTAATAAAAGATGATGTGCGTATTTCGACAGTTGAACATTTATTATCTGCGATGGCCGGGTTAGGCATTGATAATGCCTACATTGACTTAAATGCAGCCGAAGTCCCTATTATGGATGGTAGTGCCGGGCCGTTTGTCTTCTTAATTCAATCGGCAGGCATTGAAGAACAAAAAGCGCCGAAACGTTTTATTCGCATTAAGCGTAAAATTCGACTCGAAG
>JALXDW010000300.1 GCA_027070385.1 Chromatiales bacterium | reverse complement strand
TATTTTCTCTAACTACCAGCTCAAGTTGTAACTTAACCTTATCTTGAGACTTGGATATGGCATTCTTCGCTGGCAGATTTAATTCCAGAACTGTTAATCTGGAAAAAACGGCTGTAATCAATAAAAATGGAATAAGTATGACCATTAAATTCATAAAGGCGGTGATATCCATTTCTACTGATTCCTGCTTTAATTTTTTACTGTGCCGTTTCATTATTTAACCACTTGCTGCTCATCCATGAGATTTAGACATTTCACTGCCGACATCTCTAAAACTTCAACCAGTTTGGCTGTTTTATTATTCAAATACGATGATGTTAGAATAAGTGGAATAGCAACGATCAGACCAAATGCAGTTGTATTCATTGCAACGGATATACTTGCCGAGAGTAAATCGGCCTTTTCTGCTGCTTCTGCTCCGGCTACTGCCGTAAACGCCTGTATTAGCCCAATGATCGTGCCTAATAAACCTAGTAAAGTTGCTACATTGGCAAATGTTGCCAGATAATGGGTACGTTGTTCCAGTTCGGGCATCACTTCCATAATACCCGCTTCAAATGCGGATTCGACCAGCTCACGTTTCGCATTAGCACGCTGACGCGCAAAACCGTAGTTAAGCACCTTAGCTAATGCCGTTTTACTTTTATGCGTAAATTGATGTGCACGCTGAAAATCATTTGCCTTTAACATTGGAATAAGTTGTGACCATATATTTTTTGTTTTCCTAAATGTTGTTGTTAAATACAAAAAACGTTCAATTGATATTGCCAAGCCAATAGCCATGACAACAAGTATTGGGTACATAAAAGGTCCCCCTGTCTGAAAAAATTTGATAATTTCCATATTCACCTCACTATAAATTATCTATTAATGTTATCGGGATCTATTGATCTTTTATTTGTTACTTAATAAAAGCCCAGCAGCCCCGCTACTTCATTGCTCAATATCTTGAATGTTCTGAACCTGCTGAAATTCACTATCAGATTCAGTACTATTACTATCACGTCGATGATTATCAGAACAAACCTGGTTAATATCTTCATCCAATTTCTGTAGCATCCAGGTACGTTGTTGCCGATACTCTGTAAAAGATATCCGGTTATTTGAATAATCATCAGATAAAAGTCTTATCAATACTGACAGTTCAAAATCACTCATTATTTATTTCCCGCAAAACTCTAAACCCCGTATAAATATCAGCATTTCCTGTTGAAGCCACAACATTATCAAAACCACAACTATCCATCGGTGAATTATAAGAACCACCAACTGCAACCAGTTTTCGCCCCTTATCATAAACCCATTCACGGGCATTACCGATATAATTTACCAACCCCCAGTTATTAGGTTTGCCAACATTAATAGCAAAAAGCTCCTCACCTTTTTCAATACCACGTGTTCGCAAATAACAATTTCGGTTAGGATCCAGTGATTTTCGATTAGCCATTGCAGCATATAACCATTCATTTTTACTGGCCAGACGATAATTTTTCCCTGTTTTCTTACTCAACCATTTCAGATATTTCTTTACTGTAGTAAAAGGTATATTGGTAGCCGGTAAATTAGCATCGACATCACGTATAACTTTGCATACGTGTGTCTGATGACAAAACTGATTCAATTCTTTTACAGAAACTTCATATTTTCCTATCGCAAAGGTATTCATCCCTCCCCGGCCTATCACCACAATCAAATCCGGCCCTGCACCCGCAATACCACGCAGCTTGTCCTTGCAGACGGTACGTTTACCGCGCCCACCTAGTCCAGCAATGGATGTATTGCAAGGATCACGTGGAATAATCTGTATTGCTGCAATGATTTTATGTTGATTAAAAATACGCAGTGCATATTTTTTATATTCTTGCGCCTTCTCGGGAAAGGGTTTACCCAGTTCAGTGATACATGCCGCCAGTTTTCTTATTATTCCAGATTGCAATTTTTTATATTTTACATAGTTATATGATTTCAGTTTTTTTATCGCAACGTCAATATTCCTCATATTTAATTTGGATTGACATTGTAATTGTTGGTTTACATTATTAAGTGCAATATTAAACAATTCCACTTTTTTCTTTTTCAGTAACTGTGCTTTTGTCTTCTGTACCACCTGTTTCTTTCTTGATGCAATACGTTTTTCCTTGTTTTTATTATGTTTTTCAATAGCAGCAGCCAGTAATACTTTTTCATGATTTAACTCTGTATTGTCTTTCGTGTAACGATAAGCATTTTCTATGAGTGTGCGAGTACGATTAAAATGACCCAGTGTTCGCTGTTTTCTAATGTTTTTCAGATATTTCCCATAAATACTCCGTGTTGTCTGTGTAAACCAGTCACGAATTAACTGGCTCTCTGTTGCGGATAACCATTTATCACTGTTTAACACTATTTTATCGAACAGCGTGTATTCTCCCCATAACTGATCTTCCCAGGATGGCGTAAAGCTTGCTTTTTTCAATAATTGTTCAATAGTGTTTTTATGGAAATTTAATTGCAACTCATATTCAACCTGACTTCGAATTTCAGATTCAGATAGACCGTTGTTTGTTTCATTATTAAATTGCAAATAGACAATCACAGAAACTGCAACCGCTAATAACAAGGCAATGGGTAATGAATAATTACGTGTAATGGTTTTAGTGATTTGCTCAAGAAATTCTTCGACTGACTTCATTCGATCAATGCGTCGAAATGCAAGACAATGTTTAATTGCTCTCCATTGTCGCTTACTGATATTGGTGATTCTGGCTGGTTCAAGACCCTGGCGTTCGGCTTCATCTGCCGGTAATTTTTTAAATGGATGCTTACCGGTAAACAATTCATATGCAATACAACCAAGAGCATAAATATCATCACGTGCATCCGGCTCTTTGCCTTCAAGCATTTCCAGGCTGGCATAGGCAGGAGTAAGTGCGCCCAGATTACCAGCATCAAAGACAGTTCTATCTTCTGGGGTACCGTCACTCCGGGTTACTTTGGCAACCGCACGAGCAATACCAAAATCAAATACTTTGGTTACCCCTTTTTTTGTTACAAATATATTCCCGGGCTTAAAATCTGAATGAATAATATTTTCTGCATGTGCATGAATTAATGCATGACACATCGCCTTGAGAATACTCCATGCATCATCCGTTGGCAGTCCGGTTGATTTATATTGACGGATAATTTGATCCAGTGGCTTACCATCCATATATTCCATTGTCATAAAGACAACATCACCATCACGGTCAAAGTCAAAAACATTTACAATATTGGGATGAGCAATGCGTTGAGACTTTCTTGATTCCCGTTGTAATGATATAAAGGCTTCCGGGTGCGCCTTAAACTCTTCACTTAATACCTTAATGGCAACATAAGGATCTCTGTCTTTCGCTTCAACCTTGAGCAGGTCCTTGGCTTTATACACGACTCCCATACCACCGGAGCCTATAATCTTTGCCAGTATAAATCGCCCTTTTAGTACACCATGATGACCAGCATTGTTACTACTATATGAGTAACGATGCATATCATTATTAGGTGCTGAGTCTGTGGCCGCTGATGTTTTTGCCGTAAAAGGCTTGAATTGTGTTGCATCTGCTCCTTTTGACGATCCAGGCTTATTCTTGATACGTGTTTTTGACAACGCAATACGTGTTGTGTCTGCCTGGTTAGAAGACTGCTTTGTTACAGCTCTTCTTATACGGGTTTTATTGTCGCCAACCTCACTCATAACATTGCTCAATCCGTTCATTTATCACTCTGTTATGCAGTGGATGTTTATCGACTTCTCCTCGAGCCACAATCAATGAGACATTGTCATTTGCCTGGTTTTCAAGTGCCAACGACAACATACTATGAGCCGCTTCCTGAATATCCATCTTACTCAATCTGGCAATCATCTCATCCTCAGAAATGGCGTTATGCAAACCATCGCTGCAAAGAAGAAATGTATCACCGATTTGGGTGTTAAAAACATTAATATCAATATAAACTTCATCACAAGCACCAACTGCTCGGGTGATAATATTAGCTTCCGGATGATTAGCAGCCTCTTCTTTACTTATAAATCCTTGTTCAATTAGTTCCTGAACCTGACTATGATCGCGGGACAACTGCATTAACTCACCATTACGGTAACGATATAACCGTGAATCACCAACCCATAAACAAACACCAACCCGACCTCTGATAATTAAACTGACAACGGTACTCCCCATCATTTGCTTTTCACACATGACATCTGCATATTCAAGAATATTCCTGTTTGCTTCTATCAATGTGTCTTCAACACTGTCGACTGTATCGGCCAAAGAAACTGTATTTTCCATTTCCGACAATAATTCTACAATCATATTACTGGCAATATCCCCTGCCTCATATCCTCCCATGCCGTCTGCAATAGCCCAAATACCATAGTCAGAGTTGGAAAAGACCGCATCTTCATTAATCTCTCGTACACTACCGGTATTGGTCTCTGAAAATGAAGACCACTTGATAGTACGACGCAGGGTAATATCTTGAGTTATCATAAACTTAGTAATTACGACCAGTTATATTTACATTATCGACAAATAAATATGCTTTATCCGGATAGAAGTCATAACGTTTTTTATTATTTTCATATATTGGCACTCCATGACCAAACGCAATTAAACCAGTCATTAAATTTATTCTATTAAAATACTGCTTTTTCATTTTATTATTACTACTTTGTTAATACCACACTTTGCATTTATAGTTTTATAATTAAAACAACATGCTATTTATATTGTAAGCACTAACATGCTGTTAATTTATAGGGCTGCTGCCAATCCCATTGGCCGTTCATCATTGCAGATATCCCATGTATAGGTGGCAGCCCCTGTGATAAAAATAAATTAGGGGGGACATATTCAGAACCTGGTGTTGTCCAGGCGCTGTAACTGGCAACTGATTTTTTCATGATACTGTCAAGCATATATTCTGATACCGATGCGGGTGACTGTTCTTCAAAATCCATATTAATAACCAGTGGATTATTATCCTCAACCTCATCCGTATTAATATAAATTGTGTTATAGCTTATTTTTATTTTTTCAATTTCCTGTAACAGTAATTCAACAGTTAAATCACCACTTAATGCCTGCAACGCAAGATCTTCCATACTATCAAACCAGCTATTTTGTGATAATAAAAATTCCAGCGAATTAATACTTGCCGGTAATCGTGTAACAATAGAAAAAGGGAAGTAACGCCCTATTTTGTCAACGCTGGGTAACATGATACCTGCCCAGGCATTCTCGTCGACTGAACCAACAGAAAACATAAACCGCCAGAGC